>CAZCIV010000187.1:0-5617 GCA_964498595.1 uncultured Flavobacterium sp. | reverse complement strand
ATGAAAAAACGATCTACGAAGTAGCAACTAATCAAATGCACCAATTGATTTTGGATTTGAAAGAGTTTCCTTCACAGTTCAGTGTGTTTGCTTTTGGCGAATTCATGCATTACATCGACAAGAACGATACTTTTGAAACCGAAACCTTACGAGCCTATTTGCACAAAAAAGGACATCAAAACATAAGCATTCGAAATGCAACCGCAACTATTGAGGATGTTTTCATGGATTTATAAAAGGAAAAGCAAATGGAAAGCATGCAAGAGAAAATCATTATCGTAGAAAATCTAACCAAACAATTTGGCGACTTCACTGCCGTAAAGGGCATTAGTTTCCATGTGGATAAAGGCGAAATATTTGGCTTTTTAGGTGCAAACGGTGCCGGAAAAACGACAGCAATGAAAATGTTGATTGGGATTTCCAATCCAACGAATGGTACAGCCAATGTCGCAGGTTTTGATGTGCATACACAAAGCGAAGAGGTCAAACGAAATATCGGTTACATGAGTCAAAAATTCTCCATGTATGACGATTTAACGGTGAAGGAAAACATTACTTTTTTTGGTGGCATTTACGGTTTATCACGAAAGCAAATTAAAACAAAAACAGAAGAGCTGATTGCGGAATTACAGCTAGGCAACATTACTAAAACTAAAGTAGGCGATTTACCTTTAGGCTGGAAACAAAAATTAGCCTTTTCTGTAGCCTTATTACACGAACCTAAAATTGTTTTTCTAGATGAACCCACTGGCGGCGTCGATCCAATAACGCGAAGACAATTCTGGGAATTAATTTATGCTGAATCCAATAAAGGCACAACAATTTTTGTCACCACGCACTACATGGATGAAGCCGAATATTGCAATCGGGTATCAATAATGGTGGACGGTGTCATTGAAGCATTGGACACCCCAAAAAAATTAAAAGAGCAATTTCAGGTCAATTCTATGAACGAAGTCTTCTTGAAACTAGCCCGAAATATCGAGTAACAATAACCTGAAACTTGAAACAAAAAAATAAATGAAACGATTCATAGGTTTTATTAAAAAGGAATTTTATCATATTTTTCGTGATAAACGCTCGTTGTTTATCCTTTTTGGCATGCCTGTTGCCCAAATTCTGTTGTTTGGATTCGCTATTACTAATGAAATCAACAATGTGGACATCGCGGTTTTGGATTATGCCAGAGACACCGAATCGCAAAAAATAATAGAAAAGATAAAAGCCTCAACTTACTTTCATGTAGAAAATGAAATTTTAAACGAAAAAGCCATTGAAGGAGAGTTTAAAAAAGGAAAAATAAAAGCGGTTCTGTTATTTGAAAAAGATTTTGCCAAAAAATTACAAACCGAAAAAAAAGCTACGGTTCAAGTCATTACAGATGCCACCGAACCTAATGTAGCCAGTACCATTGCCAATTATACACAATCGATAATCCAAAATTATCAAAACCAAAAAAGTACGGTTCAAAAAAACAATGGAGTTGTCATACAAAGTCGCATGTTGTATAATCCAGAATTAAAAAGTGTCTTCAACTTTGTTCCTGGAGTCATGACTGTAATTTTAATGTTGGTTTCAGCAATGATGACGTCCATTTCCATAACAAGAGAAAAAGAATTGGGTACAATGGAAATCTTGCTGGTTTCACCTCTAAAACCGTTTCAGGTAATTTTAGGCAAAGTGTTTCCTTATGTTTTTCTCTCGATTATCAATGCAATAGTGATTGTTTCCATGGGATATTTCATCTTTGGAATGCCCATTAACGGTAGTGTTTTCCTGTTAGCCTTCGAAAGTATTTTATTCATTATTACTGCATTGTCATTGGGTATTTTAATCTCAACGATTTCCAATACACAACAAACCGCCATGATGATTTCGTTAATGGGATTAATGCTTCCGGTGATTATTCTTTCAGGTTTTATCTTTCCAATCGCTTCTATGCCGTTGCCTATGCAAGTTATAAGTAACATCATCCCTGCCAAATGGTTTATCATCATTGTAAAATCTATTATGCTTAAAGGCGTAGGCTTAGAATATATTTTCAAAGAAACCTTAATTCTAGTGGGAATGACTTTGCTTTTCATCGGATTGAGCATCAAAAATTACAAAACTCGTTTGGAATAAATACATCAACCATGAAAACAATTCTATTCATCATACAAAAAGAATTCAAGCAAATTTTTAGAGATAAAAGCATGCTGCGTCTGATTTTTATACTGCCTATTCTCCAACTTTTAATCCTTTCCAATGCGGCAACTTTTGATGTCAAAAATATTCGGGTAACACTAGCTGATTATAGTAATTCTTCATCATCTCGTGCTTTGATAGAAAAATTTAAGGCAAATGCATATTTTTCGCAAGTAGAAAAGGTATCAAATACTAATGAAGGTATCGAACGATTAAACAAAGGAACAACCGATGTCGTCATCGAAATTCCAAACCAGTTTGAAAAACAATTGCAAAACGACAACACTACACAAATTCAAGTCTTAATCAATGCCATCGACGGAGCTACCGCAGGCGTTCAAAATGTATACATTACCCAAATTGTGCAATTGTTCAATCAAAACATTCAGGTAGAAAACAAACAAATGAGCAACGAGCAAATCATTCCAAATCGTATTGAAACCATTCCTTCGTTTTGGTACAATAGTACACTCAATTACAAAACGTTTATGGTGCCAGGGATTTTAGTGTTACTGGTTACGATGTTAACTTTATTTCTTTCGGCCATGAATATCGTAAGAGAAAAAGAATTGGGAACACTAGAGCAAATCAATGTTACTCCAATTAAAAAACACCAATTCATCATTGGAAAATTATTCCCTTTTTGGATATTAGGATTAATAATCTTAACAGTAGGATTACTTATTTCAAAAATCGTTTTTAATGTCCCAATGTTGGGCAATATCCTATTAGTGTATTTTTTCACCGCTATTTATCTCTTACTAATTTTAGGCTTCGGCTTATTCATTTCCAATCATACCGAAACTCAACAACAAGCGATGTTTATCGCATGGTTTTTCATGGTAATTTTTATCTTAATGAGCGGCTTATTCACCCCTATCGAAAGCATGCCAAAATGGGCTCAAAACGTCACATTACTAAATCCGATTCGTTATTTTGTAGAATTCATTCGCATGGTCTTGCTAAAAGGAGCAGGTCTTCAGGAAGTGTTACCAAATTTAGCCATCATAACTTTTTTCGCCTTTGCTATTAACGTATTTGCCGTTTGGAGTTACAAAAAATCAAATTTAAATTGAGTTAAATCCCCAAAGATTATTTTTTCAACTACAGCAGAAAACTGAAAATCTTCTTCGAATAAATCTAAAAAGTCCCATGTCATGCTGAACTCGTTTCAGCATCTTTTTTTACTTGTCATTCTGCCAAAACAGGAATCTCCTACAAAGTAGGTATCAAATTTTAAGCGTAGCTTAAAACAACAACCCAATCACCAATCACCCATCACACAAAAAGAATCGCAAAGGCAACAGGCAAACTAGACAAACGTCAACGCGATAACAAAAACACACCAAACCAAGCATACACCATCCTTAAAACCTCCAAAAAAGAAGTCATAAATATAAATAGCATAGAGTGGAAACTACTAATTATATTTTGTACTTACTTTTCTGCAAGTCAAAAAGCTAATAAATAACGAATAACTTACAAAAATGATTGTTATTTCAAACAAAAATATTAATTTTGTACAGAATAACAATCATTTTGTATGAATACTAAAAAGCAAACTATTTTTCCTAAGTACAATTTAGTATTGGAAAAAATGGGAGAAAATATCAAAATTGCCCGAAAACGACGCAAGTTAACCACAACTCAAGTGGCAGAACGTGCTGCGATTTCTCGTTCTACGTTGTATTTAATAGAGTCGGGAAATCCTAGTGTGGCAATGGGAGCTTACTTTAATGTATTACGAGTATTGGGGCTTCAAGATGATTTTTTAAAGTTAGCAGCTGATGACGAGCTAGGTAGAAGATTGCAAGATCTAGAACTTTTAAAGTAATAAGAAATGGCACTCAGTAAAACAGCTATTTATGTGTATGCGCATTGGTTGGGTATGCAAGAACCGAAACTAATTGGCATATTGTCAGCACAGCAAGCTAAAGGAAAAAAAGCATTTAGTTTTGAATACGATACCGCATGGCTTAAAACAGGACAAAAGTTTTTACTAGACCCAGATATCAGTTTGTTTTCTGGTGCACAATACCCAAATCAAAAAGATACTTTCGGTATTTTTTTAGATAGTATGCCGGATACTTGGGGAAGAACACTTATGAAACGAAGAGCAGCACAATGGGCTCGAGAAAATAATACAAAAACGCCAACGCTTTATGATATCGATTTCCTTTTAGGAGTTTATGATGCCAGTAGGATGGGAGCATTGCGTTTTAAAACGGATCCAAATGGAGATTTTTTAGACAACAATAAAACCACTCCAACACCACCTTGGTCATCAATTAGAGAGCTTCAAGTAGCTGCTGAAAACATGGAAGACGATAAAGATAATGATGAGGTTAAAAAATGGCTTTCTATACTGATTGCTCCGGGTTCTTCATTAGGTGGAGCCAGACCCAAAGCCAATATCCTAGATACAGATAAAAGCTTGTGGATTGCAAAATTCCCATCTAAGTCAGATACGATAGATAAAGCAGCTTGGGAATATTTAGCTTATGAATTAGCCATTCAAGCAGGAATCACAATGGCACCATGCAGAATGGAAAAAATCATGGGACGTTACCATACTTTCTTTACTAAACGTTTTGATAGGGAAAATGGAGAACGAATCCATTTTGCTTCAGCCATGACCATGACAGGAAATAACGAAGAAATAATAAAAGACAATCATCCAAGTTACCTAGAAATAGCTGAATTTATAAGCAATTATGGCGTGAATGTTGAGGAAAATCTACATCAACTATGGAGGAGAATCGTTTTCAATATCAGCATTTCCAATACAGATGATCATCTTAGAAATCATGGTTTTATACTAACGGATGAGGGTTGGATATTGTCTCCGGCGTATGATTTAAACCCTTCCATTGATAAAGACGGATTATCATTAAATATCGATATGGATAATAATGAATTGGATTTCGAATTAGCCAAAAGTGTGGGAACGTATTTCAGACTAAATGAAACACAAATGAACACCATAATCGATGAAGTTACAAGTGTGGTAAGGAATTGGAAAGAAGTAGCAAACAGAATGGGAATCCCAAGAAGTGAACAACAATTAATGGAAAAAGCGTTTCGTTTTTAATGGATTAATCTCAAATTTAATAAACCTGTAAAATAAAAACGGATAGGTTTTTTTATTGCAATCGATTATTAAAATTAGAATCTAAACTAGAAGTTACATTTTCCCCCGCTCGTTCGCGCAACGAAGTTCAGCAAAGCTAATCCTTTTGCGTTCATAAATGATTTTCGTCCTAAAAGAATATAGATAAGTTTACCTTCAAATAAGAAATAAATCTAGTTGCAACCAAAGGGTCTTCTGTTTTAGTACTCATATACAGATTTTTTGAAGGGAATCGGATATTCTTGGTTTCCATTACGTCATCCTGAGTGAGCCTGTGATAAGCTTATCATAGAATAGCTC
>CAZCIV010000186.1:0-5626 GCA_964498595.1 uncultured Flavobacterium sp. | reverse complement strand
ATCTTGAACAATGGTAAAAATTTGATCTTGTATAGGTTTAATTAAAACAGATTTTTGAATTATTAAATCTCCTTTCGGACCAAACTTTTTTTCTTGATAGTCTAATAATTCTTTTTCTAGATGTGCAATTTCTTCTTCTCTTTCTTCGATTAATTCTTTTGTTAAAAGCACTCGCTCTGTTTTTAAAGCGTCTTTTAATTTATTTATTTCATTTCTTTTTATTTCTATTTCTTGCTTCCATTTTTGAGCTTTTTGCTCTAATTGATTAATAGATTCAGCATAACCTGGAACTTTCTCTAAGATATATTCCATGTCAATATAACCAATCTTTACTCCTCGAGCTGTTTGAGCTTTAGACGTTGTTAATGATAACAGAGCAAGTATAAATAATATTTTTTTCATCTTTAAATAATAAGTTTTGTTTATTGTACGAATCACTCTGATTCTGCCTTAATGGTTATTAACGGAATAAATATTAAAATATTTTTACGAATTTAACAAAAAAGCAATAATAAACCTTAAAATTGTTGCCCAATAATGAAGTGCGTTTGCCAACCACTTTTAACAGTTGAGCCGGGTACAGGATCAAATCCATGTGCAAAATCAATACCTAATAGTCCAAATGCAGGCATAAATACTCTTAAACCAATACCAGCAGAACGTTGTAACTGAAATGGATTATACTGTTTAAAACTGTCAAATGCTGATCCTGCCTCTATAAAAGTTAATGCAAAAATAGACGCTGATTGATTTAAAGTTATAGGGTGTCTTAATTCAAGAGAAAATTTGTTGTATACAGTTCCGCCGTTATTTGATGACAGCGAGTTATTTGGATATCCTCTTAATTGAATTACCTCTCTTCCGTCTAAAGAAAAGTTTGCTAATCCATCACCACCTAAATAAAATCTTTCAAAAGGTACAATTCCTCTTTCTTTATCATATGCTCCCATATAACCAAATTCACCTAAAGTTCTTAGTACAAATTTATTCCAAACTCGTGTATACCAATCTGCTTTAAATTTAATTTTGTAGTATTCTAACCAATTGAATCTTTTTTGGTCAACTTTACCTCTATCAGCGGAAGCAGATTGCCAATCGGAATGTACTGTTTCGTATACTCCTGAACCTTCAGATGTTTCTTTTAAATAATCACCTACTATTGGGTCATATCCATCGCTAGTAGTTACTGTTTGATATTCTGAATCTGCAGTATATCTTATTTTGTAAGCCTTTTGATTTTCTAAATCTCCATAATCAACACCATTAAATAACGAATAAGGTGGTGTAAATTTTCCTACTATACTAAATTCAGAGCCATACGTTGGGAAGATAGGATTTACCCCTTTACTATTTCTAGTAAGACCTATTGTATAGGTAAGGTTTCTAGATGCACCATTACCAAACGTAAATAATCCTGTTTTATAATTGTTAAGGTCGTAATATTGGAATGATACCGACTGTGAAAGCACAAAATAATCGTCTGGCACAGTAAGTTTTTTTGCTATACCAACAGATATGGATGAAATATTAAAGCTTTGATTTCTTGTAACATTTCTTGTTGAATAGTTATATAAAAATTGTTTACTATGCGATAAAGTTGTTGAGAAACTTACTGGTTTTTTTCCACCTAGCCATGGTTCTGAAAAGGATAAGCTATAGGTTTGGAAATAAGAACTTCCTTGAAGTCTCAACGACATTTTTTGTCCATCTCCAATAGGTAATGGTTTATAAGCTTCTTTTTTGAAAATATTTCTAGCTGAAAAATTATTAAATGATAAACCTAAAGTACCTATGAATCCACCTCCACCATAACCACCTTGTAATTCAATTTGACTTGATCCTTTTTCAACAACATTATATTCTATGTCAACAGTTCCTGCTTGAGGATCAACATTTTTAAATTCTGGTTTTATAGCTTCAGGATCAAAAAACCCTAACTGTCCAATTTCTCTGATAGAGCGAATTAAATCTTCTTTACTGTATTTTTGTCCAGGTTTTGTTCTTAACTCTCTGTAGATTACATGGTCATTTGTTCTGTCATTTCCTACAACTGTAATTTTGTTAAAATAAGCAATTGGACCTTCTGTAATTCTAATTTCAAAATCAATTGTGTCATTAACTGTTCTTGTTTCTACTGGATTAATGCTCGAAAATAAATAACCATTGTTTTGATATAAATTGGTTATGTCTTCACCATCTGGTTTAGATTTATCAGCAATTCTTTCCTCTAATATTTTTCCGTTGTATACATCTCCTTTTTTAATGCCTAATATTGAACTTAATTGACGGTCTGTATAAACAGTATTTCCTAAATAACGAATATCACCAAAATAATATTTTCTTCCTTCTTCTAATTTGACTTTTATGGCAACGGTGTTTTTCTTTTTGTCATAAGTTACAGAATCAGATACAATTCTAGCATCACGATATCCATTTTCTTTATATTTACTGATAACGGTACTTAAATCTTCTTTGTATTTTTCTTTAATATATTTTGAAGATTTTAATATTCGAATTGGATTTTTTACTTTGGTATTTTTGAAGGCACTTTTTAATTTAGAATCACTAATTTTAGTGTTGCCTTCAAAATCTATTTTACTCACTTTAACCTTGCTACCACGATCTATATTAACCACCATTTTAACTTCATTTCCTGTGCTGTCTGGAATAGTGTTTATGGCAACTTTTGCATTATAAAAACCATCTTTTTTATATTTATTTTCAATATAATTTTTTGTAGTGGTTAATAAATTTTCATTAACTATTTTTCCTTTTTTTAAGTCGGTTTCTTTAATAAGTTCTTCAGATTTACCTTTTTTTACTCCTTTTATTTTAACATCAGAAATTTTCGGTAATTCATTTATGTTTAATTCTAAAAAAATACTATCTCCTTTAATTTCATTTACATAGAAGTTGACATCAGAAAACAATCCTAATTTCCATAGTTTTTTTATGGCAATACTAATATCTTCTCCTGGAACCATTATGGTTTGCCCTTTTTCAAGCCCTGTAAAAGTGGTAACAGTTTGCTCGTTATAGGAAATTTTTCCAGTAACTTGAATTTTAGCTAAAATATATTCTTTTCCATTTTCAAGTTTAGTTTCTTGAGCTAGAATAGAAATGTTATTGAATAATAGTAGGATAGAAAATAATTGTATTGCTTTTTTAAACATTTTTTTCGGGTATAATTTGTTCGCTGGTTTTTCCAAATCTGCGTTCACGTTTTTGATAACTAATAATTGACTCATATAAATCGTTCTCTGAAAAATCTGGCCAAAGTACATTTGTAAAATAAAATTCGGCATATGCAATTTGCCATAAAAGGAAATTACTTATTCTGTGTTCACCGCTAGTTCTAATTACTAAATCTACATCTGGCAAATTGTGTGTGTAAAGATGCTGATTAATAATTGATTCGTCAATAGCCTCTTCAGAAATTATATTATTTTTAACTTTGTTTGATATTTTTTTAACAGCTTGAATTAACTCTTCTCGAGCACCATAACTTAGTGCTAATGTTAACGTCATTCTTGTGTTTTCAGCTGTTTTGTTGATTACTTCTAGTAATTCTTTTTGTACGCTATCGGGTAAATTTGTTAAATTTCCAATTGCATTTAATTTAATATTATTATTTTGTAATGTTTTAATTTCTTTTTTTAATGAAGAAACCAATAGCTTCATTAGGGTATCAACTTCTAATTTTGGTCGATTCCAGTTTTCTGTAGAAAAAGCATAAAGAGTTAGGTTTTTTATACCTAGTTTTGCACACGTTTCTACTGTTGTTTTTACTGATTTGGTTCCGCTTTCATGTCCTAAAGCACGTAACATTCCTTTTTGTTTTGCCCATCTTCCATTGCCATCCATTATAATAGCTAAATGGTTGGGTAAATAATCGATATTTATCTTTTGTAATAATTCCATATTATTCAGAACAAAAACATGGGTTTTGCCCAAATGTGTAGGTTAGTGTTAAGCCAGTAAATACATACCAATCGTTACTATTTAAATTTCCAAAACGTAAGGTTTCAAAATTATCATTTTTTGGATTGCTTCCATCTAAATTATCAGTAAAAGTATAACGGAATCCTACTTCAGCACCAATGATAAAATTTTCAAAGAATCTCCCTTTAACTCCAACAATTATTGGGATTGCAAATGTACTACTTTGGTAATCTTCATTACTTTTATTGTTCAATATGAATATTTCGTCATAAATAAAGTAACTTATACCGCTATATACATAAGGCGTAATTTTGGTTTTTGAATCATGTAAATCAAAATCCATAAAATTAAATTCTAAACCTCCAGAAAACTCTTTTACACTGTTTTTAAATGAAAAACCTCTTAAGTTTCTACTTGGGACATCACTATCTTTATCATGAGCTGTCAAACTTCCTTGGGTATATGAAAATCTATAGGAATGTCTTGAACTTCTATTCCATCTGTATAGTATCCCAATTGCAGGTTCATTAGGGGCTATGTAATTTGTTGGGCCTACATCACCTATGTAATTAACACCTCCAACAAAAATACCTAATTCGTTAATTTGAGAATAAGCATTAAAGTTGCAGAAAATCAGTAATGTGTATAATAATAGATACTTCATTTTTTTAAATAGTTTGCAAATATAATAATATTGATTTCTTATCCCTATTTTATGAGATTTTTTTGTTATTATTTATAAATAGAAACGCTAAAAAATGAATAATGATATAAGAAAGATGTTAATTTCTTTTGTCTTCTCCCCAAAGTAGTTTTTTTCGAATCGTATTTAGGAATGATTCTTCTTTAAATTCAATGATTGAAATGGTAAAAGGCGATTTTTTAATTTTTACCACAGTATCTTTTGAAACCGCTGATATTCTTGAATCTAATGAAATTAAAAACTGTTCTTCACGTCCAGAAATGCGAAGTTCAATTTCCATATCATCTGTAATAACTAAAGGTCTTGCATTTAAATTATGTGGTGCCATAGGTGTAATTACTAAACTTTCCACATTTGGAGTAAGTACAGGTCCTCCGCAGCTTAATGAATATCCAGTAGAACCTGTTGGAGTTGAAATAATAAGTCCGTCCGCCCAATAAGAAGTGAGGTATTCACCATTTAGATACGTTATAATCGTAATCATCGAAGTCGTATCTTTTCGAGCAACAGTAACTTCGTTTAATGCAAAATCTAATTCGCTAAAATTCTCGTATTCAGGAGAAGTTTCAATGCTTAACAAGGTTCTTTTAGAAATGGCATAGTCGTTATTTAATAATTTTTCCAAAAGAGGTTCAATATTATCAAACTGAATAGTTGCTAGGAAACCTAATCTTCCTGCATTGATACCAATAATAGGAATGTTTTTATCTCTCACAAAAGTGGCGGCTTTTAGAATAGTTCCATCTCCACCTATACTTATTAAGGCTTTAAAATCATTATCTAATGTTTTGTGGCAAGAGTATGTTTCGTAATTTTTTGTAACAATGTTTTTCTCTTTTAAAATAGCTAAAAAATGCGCTTCAAAAGCAATTTCAATATCTTTTGACTCTAAAAATGAAACTACTTTTTGTACCGTTTCGGTTGTGCTATTTTGATAATATTGACCAAATAATGCTATTTTCATTACGATCTATTTTAAAT
>CAZCIV010000185.1:0-5682 GCA_964498595.1 uncultured Flavobacterium sp. | reverse complement strand
TTTAATATACACAACAAAATGAAAGTAACAATAGTTGGTGCGGGTAACGTAGGTGCAACATGTGCAGATGTTATTTCGTACAGAGGAATCGCAAGCGAAGTAGTATTAGTAGACATCAAAGAAGGTTTTGCAGAAGGTAAAGCGATGGATATCATGCAATGTGCTACAACAACTGTATTCAACACACAATTAAGCGGAACAACTGGAGATTATTCTAAAACTGCAGGAAGTGATGTGGTGGTAATTACATCAGGAATTCCAAGAAAGCCAGGAATGACTCGTGAAGAATTAATCGGAATCAATGCAGGTATTGTTAAATCAGTAGCAGATAACGTATTAACACATTCTCCAAATGCAATCATTGTAGTAGTGTCAAATCCAATGGATACCATGACTTATTTAACATTAAAAGCAACAGGATTACCTAAAAATAGAGTAATTGGAATGGGTGGTGCTTTAGATAGCTCACGTTTTAAATATTACTTATCAAAAGCATTAGATAAACCAGCTAATGATGTTCAAGGTATGGTTATTGGAGGTCACGGTGATACTACTATGATTCCATTAACACGTTTAGCATCTTACAACGGTGTTCCAGTTTCTAATTTCTTATCTCAAGCTGAGTTAGATAAAGTAGCTGCTGATACTATGGTAGGAGGTGCAACTTTAACTGGTTTATTAGGAACTTCTGCTTGGTATGCTCCAGGAGCTTCTGTAGCATATTTAGTTGATAGTATCTTAAACGATCAAAAACGTATGATTCCATGTTCAGTATTCTTAGAAGGTGAGTACGGACAAGAAGATATTTGTATGGGAGTGCCATGTATTATCGGTAAAAATGGTGTTGAGAAAATCGTTGACGTACAATTAAATGATGCTGAAAAAGCATTGTTTGCGAAAAGTGCAGATGCAGTTCGTAATATGAACGCCGATTTAAAATCAGTATTGTAATTTTACATCAAAATAAAAATTGAAAAACTGTCAAGAAATTGGCAGTTTTTTTTTGACATAAATATTTTTTAAAAATGTTTTTTGGTATTAAAAGTTGGATTTTTTTATAACATCTTATGTTTTGTTAATTACTTTTTTAGGTTGCAAGTGTTTCATTTTTAAGGGATAATGTGTTTTTGAAGTGAAACTTAGGTAAAAAGGTTACTTTAATCGAAAATAAAATTGCTAAATCCTATTGTAAATTATATATTTGTCCGTTTTTATAAAATAGAATAAATAAATTTTAGAATAATGCAGAATAGAGGACTTATTAAATTTTTCGCAATTATCTTTGCTTTGGTATGTGTATACCAGCTTTCTTTTACTTTCGTAGCGAATAGTATTGTTTCTGATGCAAAAGCTTTTGCAAAAGGTGATACAGCTAAAGAATTACGCTATTTAGATTCTATCGGTAAAGAAGAAGTATACTTAGGTCATACTTACAAAGAAGTTACTAATAACCAAATCAACAAAGGTCTTGACTTAGAAGGAGGATTAAACGTTATTCTTCAAATTTCGGTTAAAGATGTTTTAAAAGGATTGGCTAATGATTCTAAGAATCCAGCTTTCAATAAAGCACTTGCTGATGCAAAAGTAAACCAACAAGGAAATCAAGATTACATCGATGCTTTCTTTGAAGCTGCTAATGCTGCAAATGTGAAATTAGCTGCTGCTGATGTTTTTGGAAACAGAAACTTAGATGAAGTTATCAAGTTTGATATGACTAACAAACAAGTTGAGCCTATTATCAAACAGAAAGTTCAAGAGTCAGTAGAAAGTGCTTTCAAAGTATTGAGAGAGCGTATTGATAAATTTGGAGTTACTCAACCTAATATTCAATTATTAGGAAACTCTGGTAGAATATTAGTTGAATTACCAGGAGCAAAAGATGTTGATCGTATTAAAAAATTATTACAAAGTACGGCTCAATTAGAGTTCTGGGAAACTTATAAAGTTGAAGAAGTAGGTCAATACTTAATGTCCGTTGATGAGGCATTAAAGAAAACAGAAGTAGCTGTTAAAGCAGCACCTGTAAAAACTTCTGGAATTGATTCATTATTAACAGACAAAGCAGATTCTACTGCAGCATTAAATAGTCCTTTCTTAGGTAAAATGGTTGCTCCAGGTCAACAAGGTGCTCCTCATATTGGAACATTTGCAACTAAAGATACGGCAGTTATTAATGGGTATTTAAAAAGAGATGATATCAAGGCTTTATTACCAGCTAATTTGGCTAATGTAAGATTTGCTTGGGGAAAAACTAATGCAAAAACACCTGAAGTTACTGAATTATATGCTTTAAAAGGAACAAGAGATAATGTTGCGCCATTAAGTGGTGGTGTAATTGTTGATGCAAGAGATACTTTTGATCAATTAGGTAAACCTGCTGTTTCAATGCAAATGAATGGAAATGGTGCTAGAAAATGGGAACAAATCACAGGAGCCGTTTCGCAACAAGGAAATGCAATTGCAATTGTATTAGATAATATCGTTTACTCTGCACCTGGTGTAAGTAAAGGAGCAATTACAGGAGGTCAATCAGAAATTTCTGGAAACTTCACAATTGAAGAAACAAAAGACTTAGCAAACATTTTAAGAGCAGGTAAATTACCAGCTGCTGCAGAAATTGTTCAGTCAGAAGTAGTAGGACCATCATTAGGTCAAGAAGCTATCGATAACGGTATGTTGTCATTTGTTATTGGTTTTGCTTTAGTATTATTATGGATGGTAGTTTACTACGGTAAAACAGGTTTCTATGCTAACTTAGCTTTATTAGTAAACATCTTATTCATTTTTGGAACATTAGCAAGTTTTGGTGCTGTATTAACATTGCCAGGTATTGCAGGTATCGTATTGACTATTGGTATGGCGGTAGATGCTAATGTAATTATCTTTGAAAGAGCAAAAGAAGAATTAGATAATGGTAAATCGGTACAAGAAGCTACTGATTATGCCTTCACATGGAAAGGAGCAATGTCTTCAATTGTTGATGCTAACGTAACTACTGCTATTACAGCAATTATTTTATTAGTATTTGGTACAGGTCCAATTCAAGGTTTTGCTACAACATTATTGATTGGTATTTTCACATCTGTTATTACTGCGGTTTTTGTAACTAGAATGTTCTTAGATTGGAGTTTAAGTAGAAATGAAAAATTAGCTTATTCTACATCATTAACTAAAAATTGGTTTAAAAACTTAAACATCGATTTCTTAGGTAAAAAGAAAATTTCTTATGTGGTTTCTGCTATTTTAGTTGTATTGAGTATTTTCTCATTAACGACAAAAGGTTTGAATCAAGGTGTAGATTTCGTGGGAGGTAGAACGTACCAAGTTCGTTTTGATAAAGCTGTTTCTGCTCCAGAAGTTACGGCTGATTTAGTAGCTGTTTTTGGAAGTGCTGAAGCAAAAGTATATGGTGGAAACGACCAGTTAAAAATTACTACGAAATATAAAGTTGATGAAGAAGGTGAAGGAGTTGATAAAGAAGTAAACCAAAAATTATACGAAGGGTTAAAGAAATATTTACCAGCTGATTTAACATATGATAAGTTTGCAAACCTTTATGAAGGTAAAAAAGTAGGTATTTTATCATCTGCAAAAGTTACAGGTACTATTTCTAAAGATATTAAAACAAACTCTTTATGGGCAGTTTTAGGGTCATTATTTGTAGTGTTTGTTTACTTAATGATTAGTTTCCGTAAATGGCAGTTTGGATTTGGAGCGGTTGCAGCAGTTGCTCATGACGTAATTATTGTATTAGGAATTTTCTCTTTCGGATATTCATTCTTACCATTTAACATGGAAATTGACCAAGCGTTCATTGCAGCTATCCTAACGGTAATTGGATACTCGTTGAATGATACGGTAATTGTATTTGATAGAGTTCGTGAGTACTTAGATTACAACTCATCACCAGATTTCAAAGGATTAGTAAATAAAGCATTAAATACCACATTAAGTAGAACAATCAATACTTCTGCTACAACTTTAGTAGTATTAGTGGCTATCTTCATCTTTGGAGGTGAAACGATCAGAGGTTTCGTATTTGCTATCTTAGTAGGTATCTTAGTAGGAACGTATTCATCTTTATTCGTTGCAACTCCTGCAATGGCTGATGCAATTGGTGAAAAAGAAGGTCGTAAAATGGCTGAGTTTAAAAAAGAAGACTAAGCAATTAGTTTATATTATATGGAAAAGTCCTGATTTATATCAGGACTTTTTTTATATTTATATTTCTAAATTTGAAAAATATGAAATCTAAATTTGTTTTGATTGCGTTATTGTTTGTGTTTTTATCGTGTAATAAGAACAAAGTCTATGATGATTTTGATTCCAGTTTCGATAATAATCGTTGGGATGCAACTGATGTTAGAGTATTTGAATTCGATAATCCACAATCTGAAGGCGTTTCTGATTTGAAATTGCATTTTGGACATATTAGAGGTTTTCAATTTAAAGAAGTGTCTTTGGAAGTCGAAATTACGTCTCCTGATGGAAAAACGGAAACACTTCCAGTTGCTATGAAACTAATTGATGATTCTGGAAAGGATTTAGGCGATTGTTCTGGTGATATTTGTGATGTGTTTCAAACCATAAAAACCTTTCAAAACCTTGAAAAAGGAAAATATAAAGTGGCTGTCAAAAGTAAATTTTCAGGACCTTATTTGCCGAATGTTCTCGGTGTTGGAATTGTAGTTGAAAAACAAAAATAAAAAAGGCGGTTAGAATTTCTAACCGCCTTTTTGTATATGTAATTTCATTAGTCTTCTTTAACTTCTTTTGCTTTCCAAACAAAGTAAAATCCAATAAATATGAACGGAATACTCAACCATTGACCTGTTGAAAGCGCATTGAATATAGGATATTGCTCAAATCCACCTTGACTTTCCTTAACAAATTCCACCACAAAACGAATGGACCAAAGTAGGATTAAAAACAATCCAAATAAGTAACCCGCTTTGTTTCTAGCTTCGGTTTTCCAATATAAAAACATTAGAATAGCGAAAACAAAAACATAACAGATAGCCTCATATAACTGTGCTGGATGTTTTGGGGTTACAGCAGCTAAATATTCAGCAAATTGAGGATTTGTAGCAATAGTATTGTAAGCTTCGTTTTTGTCTCCAATTTGTGTTATTTGCATCGCATCGTTTGCACTATATTTATCTCTTAAAAATTTAATTCCGAATGCTGAACTAGTTTCAGTTCCAACGATTTCTGAATTGAAGAAATTACCTAAACGAATAAAAATCGCACCTAAAGAAACCGGAATTACAATTCGGTCTAAAATCCATAAAAACGAACGTTTTATTACTCTTCTTTGGATGTAAAACATGGTTATAATAATTCCAATTGCCGCACCATGACTTGCTAATCCAGCAAAACCAGTGAAATGTAGTGTAGGTTTAGTGCTAATTGGTAATAAAATACTCAACGGGTCTTGGTGAAATAATTCTGATTGATAAAAAATTACGTGACCCAATCGAGCTCCCAACATAGTGGCTACCAAAGTGTAAACAAATAACTTGTCTAAAGATTCTACCGATTCGTTTTCTCTTATAAAAATAGGTTTCATAACATACCAACCTAATCCAAAAGCCAATACCCAAGAAAGACTATAAAAACGTAACATAAAAAATCCTAAATCAATCCCTTCCGAAGGATTCCAAACCATATTGAGTGTGTGAA
>CAZCIV010000184.1:0-5704 GCA_964498595.1 uncultured Flavobacterium sp. | reverse complement strand
TAGGGTAAAGTTTTGCTTCGGGTTTGTAAGGTGAAATCGGAGTATTTTATTTTTAATGTAATGGTTTTCCCTGATATTTTGCTTTTTTGGAGGCGTTTTTCTAGTTCTTTGGCAATGCTTTGCAAACGTTCTTCCATAAAGATTTCGGAAGATAAATTTTCTCCAAAAGTACGTTCCGCTCCAACGGATTTTATCTTACGATTTGGTTTTACCGCACTGTTGTGAATGCCACGACAGATTTGGTAATAATGAAAACCGCTATTGCCAAAATGTTTTTCGAGATATTCTAACGGTTTTTGTTTTAAATCGTAACCCGTAAAAATACCCAATTGATACATTTTTTCAGCCGTTACTTTTCCAACGCCATAAAACTTTTTAATATCTAACTTTTCTAAAAACGCTTCTACTTCATCTGGATTTACCGTTTTTTGTCCGTTAGGTTTGTTATAATCGGAAGCTATTTTGGCTACGAATTTATTTACGGAAATTCCTGCCGAAGCGGTTAACCCAACCTCTTCAAAAATGCGTTTTCTGATTTCTTGAGCAATTAATGTCGCGCTAGGATTACCTTTTTTGTTTTCGGTAACGTCTAAATAGGCTTCATCGAGCGATAACGGTTCGACTAAATCGGTGTAATCGTGGAATATCTTTCTGATTTTTTTGGAAATCTCTTTGTACCGATCAAATCTTGGTCGCACAAAAATTAAATCGGGACACAATTTCTTCGCCTGAATGCCGCTTATTGCACTTCGAACCCCAAATTTTCTAGCTTCATAACTTGCTGCTGATACTACGCCACGAACTTCACTTCCGCCAACAGCCAAAGGCTTTCCTTTCAACTCTGGATTATCCATTTGCTCTACCGATGCATAAAACGCATCCATGTCTACGTGAATTATTTTTCGGTAGTGTTCGCTCATAAATTATTCGGTAGGAAAAAAGAAACTCATCGGTTTTCTAAAGAAATGTTGTTTTATCGAAGTGATAATCGGGCGTAACTCCGCCAACGGAATATTGCGCGAACGAAACGCCAATCCAAGCGACAAACCAAAACTTACTAAAAAGTTCACAAAACCAATAATTCCGATACCTAAAACACCCCAAAATAACATCACATTATCTACCATATAATCGGCACCGTAAATAGCTAAAGCTAAGTTTCCGCTAGCAAACGTAATATGTCGGATGTCTAAATTCAGTCCTAAAAACAAACCTACAGAAGCCGTACTTCCTAAGAAAACTCCAAACCAAAAATTGGAAATAATTCCTGCCCAATAGCGTTCATACCATTTCGAGATTTTTTCGGCTTTCTCTTTTCCAAAATTCAATTTTAGCAACGGATGTTCTTTAATTCGGTAATAGACATCAAAATGCTTGTCGCGATTTGCAATACTTCCTGAAATAATTCCCGACAAAAACAAGAAAAATCCAGCAATTGCCGCATGAAAAATCGCCATGGAATGTATTGGACTTAAATCGGTAACTAGTTTTTCCCATTTGGTTTCGGCAATATTGTAATCAAAAGCTAAATCGATTAGCCAAATTCCTAAAAGCGCAACTGGAAAAGCCATCACAACATTTCCAACAAAAGCAATAAACTGCGAACGGAACAATCGGGCGAATAAAATGGCGAAACTTTTGTGTTTTTCTCCATCTCCGTTGGCTTGCTTTTTTAATCCGTCTTCCAAAGCATTAATTAAAGCAGCTGCTGTCATAGCCGGCTGTTTGGTGGCTAATGTAAATCCTAAAACGTAAATCGCAATGAATCCAAACGAATAATTCATACTGTACAAAAATGCCTGACCAAAGTGACTGCTATCAGCTTTGGAAAGCATAATTTTAAAGATACACAAAAAACCTACAATCAATCCACCACCCAAAGCGGCATACAACATTTTGAAATACTCCGTTTTGGATTCAGTAATGTAATGTTCGCCTGTTTTTGCAGTATGTTGCGTGATTTCGTACGATAACAATTGTGTGCTTTCGTTGAATAATTTTCTAACGTTGGTTTTTAAACAATTGTATTTGATGAGTTTTATCGCTAATTCAATCGATTTTGCTTTTTTGTCTTCGGGTTTATCGATTACCAAAAGTGGCATTAAAACGCCAACACGATACAATTGTTGTTTGATGCGCAACAAGTTTTGGTTCACACGTAGTGAAATTCCGTATTTAGAAGAGTTTTGAAAGGCTTTCTCGACAAATTCGTTACATTGTTTATACAACACCAGCAACTGCTTGTAATTAATATCAGATGAAGTCGTATAAAATTCTGATTCTTTATTGCGAATGGTATTTTCTATAGCATACAATTCTTTCTCAAAAGCAGCAAACG
This sequence comes from uncultured Flavobacterium sp., assembly GCA_964498595.1. Lineage (GTDB taxonomy): Bacteria > Bacteroidota > Bacteroidia > Flavobacteriales > Flavobacteriaceae > Flavobacterium. Next base: position 3,366 of record CAZCIV010000184.1, on the reverse strand, counting down.
GACTTTCCAAACCTGCATATTCAGGCACCATTTTCATTACGTCAGATTCTAGGGCTTTCCCGCTGGTTCTTTGGGAAAGCAGATTAATGGCTTGCATCACTTCATACAAAGGCGAATTGACCGCAACGTTTTCATAAATCGTCTCAAATTGAAACAATTCAAAAAGAATTTCTAACTCAGATTTTGGAATTTTATTAATCCAAACCGGATCAGAATCCACATAAAAAACCTGATTTAAAACATATTGTAAGGTGTCTTTTGGTGCTTGATAGGGTAGAATTTTAGCAAAAACACGCTTTTTAACTTCGTAAAAGAAATCCGTATCCTGAAGAATTCCAGCATCGGTTAAAATGGCATCAAAATTTTTACTTTGTAAAACTGTTTGCAAATAAGCCACAAAATTGATTCGTTCCCTATCGTTATTTGTAAAAAACTCGATAATAGGAAAAAGACTTATTTGTTCTGATTTTTTTGGATTTCTTGGACGAACAGCGTTAACCAATTGAACTAAAATATCAATTTCGTTTTCTTCGTTGTGCCATAATTGCAATTCGTTAAAGTATTTTTTAAGAATTTCGTCGGGCGGAATCTGATTTTTGCTGATAAATAAATTCATAATTTTGGTCATAGAATCGTAAAGATACAAAGAGAAAGTATTTTTTAGTAATTTAGAAGCCTAAATAAATATTAAATTTTGACAGAAATAGAGCGCAAATTTTTAGTCACATCAACCGATTTTATCTCGGAAAGCACAACTCAGTTTAGAATTGTACAAGGCTATTTGAATTCGAATCCCGAGCGAACCGTTAGAGTACGAATCAAAGGTGAAAAAGGTTTTTTAACCATAAAAGGGAAAGGAAGCGATTCAGGCATTAGCCGTTTTGAGTGGGAAAAAGAAATCAATATTTCAGAAGCCGAAGCTTTATTGCTGCTTTGCGAAAAAGGGACTATCGATAAAATTCGTTACGAAGTTCCTATGGGAAATCACACCTATGAAATAGATGTTTTTGCAGGTGAAAACGAAGGTTTAATAGTAGCAGAAATTGAACTACAATCGGAAACTGAATCTTTTGAAAAACCGAATTGGTTAGGCGAAGAAGTCACTTCTGACGAACGTTATTACAATGCTTTTTTGAGTAATAATCCTTTTAAATCTTGGTAAAATGAAAGCACATTTTGGAATACTTGCCTTGGTTTTATTATTTTCTTGCGGTTCAAACACCGTAATTTATCCTGATAAACCGAAAACCAATCACGAAACCTTTAGCTACAAAGAAGGCGACACGACTTATGTGATGCAGAAATATTTTTTGGTGATGCTTAAAAAAGGTCCTAATCGTGAACATTCTAAAGAAGAAGCGGCGGAAATTCAGAAAAAGCACATGGAACATATCAATTGGTTAGCGAAAACGAATAAAATTAGTATCGCAGGTCCTTCTGATAAACATGAAACCATTGCTGGGTTTTTACTTTTTAATACTGAAACTTTGAAAGAAGCGGATAGTTTGGCAAATCTTGACCCAGCGGTTAAAACAGGAAGACTAGTTGTGGAAACGGTTCCTTGGTGGGCTTCAAAAGGAAGTAAACTGAAATAAAATTATTCCACAATTTCTAAACTAACTCGCAAAGGTGATCGGCCTTTGTTATGAGAAATATCTAAAAAAGGACGTTTTGCCAAATCGATTTCTCTTCCTCGCGTGTGCGGTCCTCTATCGTTGATGGTTACGATAACGCTTTTTTTATTCGCTAAATTGGTAACTTTTACTTTGGTACCAAATTTTAGTGTTCTATGCGCAGCCGTATATTTTTTGTTGCTAAAAACTTGTCCGCTAGCGGTTCTTCTTCCGTTTAATTTATCGGAATAATGCGAAGCTTCAACGTTTTTCTTGTATAGTTTAGTTTTTAGATTGGCTATAGAAACGGCTACTCGAATTGAGTCTGATTTTTTTATCGAATCTAAAAGTTGAAGGGAATCTTTTTTCTTAGCGGTATCATATAAAGAGGCTTTTCTAACAAAACCAGATTTTGTATCGTTAGAAAAGCTTACCAATGCAGTAACAAGTAATACAAATGCTATTATTAAGATATTTTTCTTCATAACTTATTTATTTTGTTAACTTATTACCAAAGATTGTACCAAAGACTAATTGAACCAATTAGCCCAAGGAAGTCTTGATAAGATTAATATTAAACCTAATGTATAGAAAACGGCAATCTTTTTGAATTTTCCGTTGTTACTTTCTTCTTTTTTGTGTTTTGACCAACCAATTGTTATCAATACTAAAGCAATAATATTAATTAATGGATGTTCTAACGAAGTTAAACGCATAGCAGCGTCTTTCATGTTTCCTAATTGAGCAGAACCTAATGGAGAAACAAAATACAAAATCAAACCTACTAACAATTGAATGTGGCAGATGATTAAAGTGAATAAAGACAAACGTAAGTCTTTGTCGGTAAATAATTTTTTAGAGGTTAATCCAAAAATGGCATTAATTGAAGCTAATACTAAAAGCCCTAAAGCGGCATAAGCTAAGATAGAGTGAACGGATTGAATAGTTTCGTACATACCTAATTTTTTTTAAAGTGAATTACAAATATAGGAAATTAAAAAACCTCTTACCCAAAAAAATGAATAAGAGGTTTTTATATCATGTATTTCAAAAACTTATTTCAAATACGCTTTTAACAAAAACGAAGTGGAACTATCGTGATTTTTCACTTCTTTCGACTCGATTTCATCTAAAATAGAATTCGCTAATTGTTTGCCTAATTCCACGCCCCATTGGTCATAACTGAAGATATTCCAAATAATACCTTGCACGAAAATTTTGTGTTCGTACATGGCCACCAAAGCACCTAATGACTCTGGCGTTAATTTATCGATTAGAATCGTATTCGTTGGTTTATTTCCCGAAAAAACTTTGAAAGGCAATAGAAAATCGGCTTTTTCACCTGAAATTCCTTGTTTCTCGAATTCTGCTTTTACTTGCGCTTCGGTTTTACCCATCAATAAAGCTTCGGTTTGCGCAAAGAAATTTGACATCAATTTGTCATGATGATCTTTGTTTCCGTAAAGTGATTGTTTGAATCCGATGAAATCCGTTGGGATTAATTTAGTTCCTTGGTGAATCAATTGGAAAAACGCGTGTTGCGAATTCGTTCCTGGTTCGCCCCAAATAATGGTTCCGGTTTGATAATTTACTGGTTTTCCATCTCTGCTGATACTTTTTCCGTTGCTTTCCATAATGCCTTGTTGCAAGTATGGTGCTAATTTCTGTAAATATTGGGTGTATGGAATTAAAGCTTCACTTTCGGCACCAAAAAAGTTGTTGTACCAAATGCTCAATAAAGCTAAAATTACCG
>CAZCIV010000183.1:0-5706 GCA_964498595.1 uncultured Flavobacterium sp. | reverse complement strand
TTTCGCTTGCTGCTACTTCGGGTGAAACTTGAAATTGAAATTCGCGTGGCATAATGTATTCTTGTTAATTATGCTGCAAAAATAGTAATTTGAAACTTGACTTTGTAACTTTGCTACTTTGAAACTTACAAAATGCGAAAAATAAAACTAATTTGGGATTTTAGAGGAGAAGCTGCAGCTAAAACAGCTGAACACCATGATATTCATCTGAATGAATACTTAGAAAAAGAAAAAATTACATTAGAAAAAACAGGTTTTGAAATAATTAATGAAATGCACGCTATTGCTTTTATTGTAGTAGATGAAAAAGAGATGATTACATTTAGAGATATTTTAAAACCACATCGTGGGGAAATTTACACCGCAAATTAAATTATGATTCATACGATTATAAATATGTTGGGAAACAAATGTCCCAATTGCAACAAAGGAAAGATTTTTGAAAAAGGATTGTTGCATTTTAGCTTTAGTTTTCCTAAAATGAATGAAACATGTTCCAATTGCGAAACCAAATTTGAAAAAGAACCCGGTTTTTTCTTTGGAGCGATGTTTGTGAGTTATGCACTAGGCGTGGCAGAAGCCTTAATCACCTACTTTATCTGCATGCCATTTTTTGAAGAAACTTTTGATTTAAGGATAATTCCAATAATTGGAATGGTGATTTTAAGTTTAACTTTAGTCAACATCAAACTATCAAGAATCATTTGGATTTATATGTTTAAAGAATATTCTGTGTAAAAAAAAATCCAAACTCTTTATAAATAGAGTTTGGATTTATATTTTTAAAATTTCTCAAATTATTTCAATCTGTGTTCCTAATTTCAAAAATTAAGAATTAATTCGCTACTTCGCTAATAAATTTAATTCGCATCAAACGTAATTCTTCAGTATCGTAATCACCGTCGAATTCTTTTAACGCCAAATCAATTTTATCTGATTCGGATTCCATGAAATAATCGTGAATTTCTTCTTGTTGGTCTTCATCTAAAATTTCGTCAATCCAATATTTGATATTCAATTTGGTTCCCGAATAAACAATTTGTTCCATTTCTTTCAACAAACCATCCATATCTAACCCTTTTGCTTTAGCGATGTCATCTAATCCCAACTTTCTATCTACATTCTGAATGATATACAACTTCAATCCAGAATTAGCTCCGGTAGATTTTACTACTAAATCATCTGGACGAATAATATCGTTATCTTCTACATATCGATTGATTAAATCAACAAATGGTTTTCCATATTTTTTAGCTTTGCCTTCTCCTACTCCATGCACATTACTCAACTCATCAATAGAAATTGGATATTTTAAAGCCATATCTTCTAATGAAGGATCTTGGAAAATAACAAATGGAGGCACACCTAATTTTTTAGCTTCTTTCTTACGTAAATCGCGTAACATTGCCATTAAAGCCTCATCTGCAGTTCCTGAAGATTTAGCTGCTGTTACAATTGCTTCGTCTTCCTCTTCATTATACTCATGATCTTCAGACATTAAGAAAGACTCTGGTTTACTAATAAAAGCTTCTCCTTTTGGAGACATTTTCAAAACACCATAAGTTTCAATATCTTTCGTTAGCAATCCTGCCACTAAAACTTGTCGAATTAAGGCCATCCAATATTTCTCATCAAAAGCATTTCCAGTTCCAAAACATGGTAAAGCATCTATTCTTTGCGCTTTAATTACAGCATTAATTTTACCAACTAAAGCAAATACAACTTCTTTCGATTTGAATAATTGCTTGGTATCACGAACCACTTTTAACAAAGTAACAACCTGCTCTTGCGCTTCAACTTTCTTCTTCGGATTACGAACGTTGTCATCCATGTCTGCCCCTTCACCGTTTACATCGTCAAATTCTTCACCAAAATAATGCAATAAGAATTTACGACGCGACATCGAAGTTTCTGCATACGCCACCACTTCTTGCAGCAAAGCAAATCCTATTTCTTGTTCCGCAACCGGTTTTCCTGAAAGGAATTTTTCTAACTTTTCAATATCTTTATACGAATAGTACGCTAAACAGTGACCTTCACCACCATCACGACCGGCACGACCCGTTTCTTGATAATAACTTTCTAAAGATTTTGGAATATCATGGTGAATTACATAACGAACATCTGGCTTATCGATTCCCATTCCAAAAGCAATAGTGGCTACTACCACTTCTACATCTTCCATCAAAAACATGTCTTGATGTTTGGCACGTGTTTTAGCATCTAAACCCGCATGATATGGAACAGCACTAATACCATTAACTTGTAAAACTTGAGCAATTTCTTCTACTTTTTTACGGCTCAAACAGTAAATAACACCTGATTTTCCTTTATGTTGTTTGATGAATCGAATGATATCGGATTCAACATTTTTAGTTTTAGTTCTTACTTCATAAAATAAGTTGGGACGATTGAACGACGCTTTGAAGGTGTTGGCATCAGGCATATCCAAGTTTTTCAAGATGTCTTCTTGTACTTTTGGAGTTGCTGTTGCGGTTAAACCAATCATCGGCACATCACCTAACTGACGTACAATATTTCTCAAATTGCGATATTCAGGACGGAAATCGTGACCCCATTCGGAAATACAGTGTGCTTCGTCAATGGCAACGAAAGATAATTTCACACTGTTTAAAAACTCAATATATTCCTCTTTTGTTAACGATTCTGGGGCAACGTATAACAATTTTGTGATACCTGAAGTGATATCTTTTTTTACTTGATTAACTTCGGTTTTATTCAATGAAGAATTCAAAACATGAGCAATTCCGGGTTCAGAACTCAAGCTTCGAATAGCATCTACTTGATTTTTCATCAGTGCAATTAGCGGAGAAACTACAATAGCAGTTCCATCCAATACTAACGCTGGTAACTGATAACAAAGTGACTTTCCACCACCTGTAGGCATAATTACAAAAGTATTATTTCCTGTAATGATACTTTTAACTACCTGTTCTTGAAGCCCTTTGAATTGGTTAAAACCAAAATATTTCTTTAATTCTTTATGTAAATCAATTTCGTTTGGATTCATTCTCTATTAATATGATTTTACCTAAATTTGCAAACATAAAGATACGATTTTCTTTAATACACACAACTTTTTTAATTTTTCTATTTTGAGCACAACAGAAACGATTTTAGCAACCGCAAAAAGAACACTGCTTTCAGAAAGCAAAAGCATTGAAAATTTAGTAAATTACCTAGATGAAGACTTTGCAAAAAGTGTAACTGAAATCTACAATACTAAAGGAAGACTGGTAGTAACAGGAATTGGTAAAAGTGCGTTAATCGCTCAAAAGATTGTGGCTACTCTAAATTCTACAGGAACACCTTCAATGTTTTTACATGCAGCAGAGGCCGTTCATGGTGATTTAGGCATGGTACAACCCGAAGATATTATTATTTGTATTTCAAAAAGCGGTAATAGTCCAGAAATTAAAGTATTGGCGCCGTTATTAAAACGTTTCGGTAATACGCTAATCGGAATGACGGCTGATAAAAATTCGTTTCTAGGGAAAGAATCACACTACATTTTACATGCATATGTAGAAAGCGAAGCGTGTCCAAACAACTTAGCGCCAACCAACAGTACTACCGCTCAATTAGTACTAGGTGATGCTTTAGCAGTTTGTTTGATGGAAATGCGCAACTTTAAAAGTGAAGATTTTGCCGTGTATCATCCAGGTGGTGCTTTAGGAAAAAAATTATTATTGCGCGTAAAAGATATGTTAGATACTACTCACAAACCTATGGTAACTCCAGATGCTTCTATCAAAAAAGTGATTATGGAAATTTCCGAAAAACGTTTGGGTGTAACAGCGGTTATTGAAAACAATCAAGTAATTGGAATTGTAACAGATGGGGATATTCGTCGTATGTTGAACAATCGAGACACTTTTTCAGACTTAACCGCGCAAGATATCATGACGAAAAATCCAAAAAACATCAATTCTAGTATTTTAGTTTCGGAAGCGTTAAATATTTTAGAAAACAACTCGATTACGCAATTAGTTGTAATTGACAATAATGAATACAAAGGAATACTTCACTTACACGATATTTTAAAAGAAGGAATCGTATAATGGCAGATAAAAATATAAAAGAGATGTCGTTTTTAGACCATCTCGAAGAATTACGTTGGTTATTGGTAAGAAGTTCAGCAGCCATTCTAATTTGTGGAATTGTAGCTTTCTTTTTCAGTGATTTTATATTTAATGAAATTATTTTCGGTCCTAAAAATCCGGATTTTGTTACGTACCAATTCTTTTGTGATTTAGGAAAACAATTTGATATGGGCGATACGATGTGTATTACTGAAATCAATCTTCCTATTCAAAATAGAGAAATGGGCGGACAATTTTCAATGCACATGTGGACCTCCATTACGGTAGGGTTTATTTTCGCCTTCCCTTTTATTCTTTGGGAAATTTGGAAATTTATTAGTCCGGCTTTATATGAAAAAGAGAAGAAATACGCGGCATCATTTATTATCATCTCTTCTATATTATTTTTTATCGGAGTTTTGTTTGGCTATTATTTAATTGCACCATTATCCGTTCAATTCTTCGCCAGTTACATTGTGAGTCCAGAAATTAGCAATTCAATTGATATTGATTCCTACATGAGTTTGATGAAAACATCCGCTATTGCAAGTGGATTGTTATTTGAATTACCAATCATCATTTTCTTCTTAACAAAGATTGGATTGGTAACTCCCGAATTTTTAAGAAAATACAGAAAATACACTTTAGTAATCGTATTAATTGTAGCAGCAGTCATTACTCCACCAGATGTTTTGAGTCAAATTATCGTTACAATTCCTATTATGATACTATACGAGGCTAGTATTTTAATTAGTGTTTTAGTAATAAAAAGTCAAGAAAAAGAAAAATTAAAAGCATAAAAAAATGGCAGATTTAATAAAAGAATTCAACGATTATCGTTCAAAAATGAACGAAAAATTATTAGCAGACAACAACAAAGTCATCAAAAGAATTTTCAATGTAGACACGAATGCATACATGGAAGGTGCTTTAGATGTTAAAACAAAAGAATTGTTAGGCTTAGTAGCATCAGCAGTTTTACGTTGCGATGATTGTATCAAATATCATTTAGAAACAGCCTACAAAAACGGTGTTACGAAAGAAGAAATGATGGAAAGCATGGGAATTGCTACCTTAGTAGGCGGAACCATTGTAATTCCTCACTTAAGAAGAGCTTACGAGTTTTGGGAAGCTTTGGAAGAACAAACTAAATAATTGTTAAAAGATAAATTGTTAAATTGTTTATTCGTTTATTTGTAAATCGATTAAACAATTCAACTTCTAAACATTTAAACCTTAGAATGAAATTAAGAGCAGAAAATTTAGTCAAAACCTACAAAAAAAGAAGTGTAGTAAAAGGGATTTCCGTTGAAGTAAACCAAGGAGAAATCGTAGGTTTATTAGGTCCAAATGGCGCCGGAAAAACTACTTCGTTCTACATGATTGTAGGTTTAGTAAAACCAAATAGCGGCCATATCTATTTAGATGATATGGACATTACCAATTTCCCTATGTACAAAAGGGCTCAAAACGGAATTGGCTATTTGGCACAAGAAGCTTCTGTGTTTAGAAAATTGAGTATTGAAGATAACATATTGAGCGTATTGCAATTAACTACACTTTCAAAAGCCGAACAAGAAGCTAAAATGGAAGAATTAATTGC
>CAZCIV010000182.1:0-5718 GCA_964498595.1 uncultured Flavobacterium sp. | reverse complement strand
TTTGCTTTATCGAAACATGAAGTTGCCATGAAAGACAAACCTACTACTGCTACTATTTTATATAAACTTTTCATAACTATCTATTAATGCTTTTCTACAACTTTAACTTCAACTGCTCCAGTGCTTGTAAAGAAAGAAACTAATTCTTCTTCGTTACCGTGAATACCCACTTCCATTAAAAAATGGTCATCTGTAGTTCTTACATCTGGATTTTCAGCTTGTTTGAATGGCCATAATTTACTTCTCATATAAAAAGTGATAACCATTAAGTGAGCTGCAAAAAATACAGTACCTTCAAACATAATAGGCACAAATGCAGGCATATTATCAATATAACTAAAACTTGGTTTACCTCCAATATCTTGTGGCCAATCATTAATCATTACAAAATTCATCAAAGCAGTGTAAATCGAAAGTCCAACCAATCCATAAATAAATGCACAGATTGCAAGTCTTGTAGGAGCTAACCCCATAGCTTTATCCAATCCGTGAACTGGAAAAGGTGTATAAATTTCTTCGATATGATGATGAGCTGCTCTTGTTTGTTTAACAGCATCCATTAAAACATCATCATCATTATATATAGCGTGTATTACTTTATTACTCATGATATTAATGATTATCTGAATGATTATGACCGTGTTGTTCTCTTTCTGCCTTGTAGTTATCTCCAGAAGATTTTAAGATAGTCTTAACCTCTGCTTGAGCAATTACAGGGAAACTTCTAGAATATAATAAGAATAATACAAAGAAGAATCCAATAGTTCCGATGTAAATACCAGCATCAACAAAAGTTGGTTGGAACATTGTCCATGAAGATGGTAAATAATCTCTGTGTAATGAAGTTACGATAATTACGAAACGCTCAAACCACATTCCTACGTTCACCACAATTGAGATGATGAAAGATGCCATGATATTAGTTCTAACTTTCTTAGACCACATAACTTGAGGAGAAATTACGTTACAAGTCATCATTAACCAGTATGACCACCAGTAAGGACCAGTTGCTCTGTTTAAGAATGCGTATTGTTCGTACTCAACTCCTGAATACCAAGCTACGAATAACTCCGTAATATAAGCACAACCTACAATAGAACCAGTAATCATGATTACGATGTTCATTAACTCGATATGTTGTACAGTGATATAATCTTCTAAGTTAGACACTTTTCTCATGATGATAAGAAGTGTATTTACCATTGCAAATCCTGAGAAAATAGCTCCAGCAACGAAGTAAGGAGGTAAGATTGTGGTATGCCATCCTGGAATTACAGAAGTAGCAAAGTCAAAGGATACAATAGTGTGTACAGAAAGTACAAGAGGAGTTGCTAAACCAGCTAACACAAGAGAAACCTCTTCAAAACGTTGCCAGTCTTTAGCTCTACCAGACCATCCAAAAGAAAGGATAGAATAAACTCTTTTTGTAAAAGGAGTTACTGCTCTATCACGTAGCATAGCAAAGTCAGGTAATAAACCAGTCCACCAGAAAACTAATGATACGGATAAATAAGTTGAAATTGCAAATACGTCCCATAATAATGGTGAGTTAAAATTCACCCATAATGATCCGAATTGATTTGGAATTGGTAATACCCAGTATCCTAACCATGGACGACCCATGTGAATAATTGGAAATAAACCTGCTTGAACTACAGAGAAAATAGTCATTGCTTCTGCAGAACGGTTAATAGCCATTCTCCATTTTTGACGGAATAATAATAATACAGCTGAGATAAGTGTACCAGCATGACCGATACCTACCCACCAAACAAAATTGGTAATATCCCAAGCCCAGCCAACAGTTTTATTTAATCCCCATGTTCCAATACCTGTAGACACTGTATATGCAATACATCCAACTCCCCATAAGAAAGCGGCTAATGCAATTAAAAATACTGTCCACCATTGTTTATTAGCTCTACCTTCTACAGGTTTAGCCACATCTACCGTTACATCGTGGTAAGATTTACTTCCTACTACTAAAGGTTTTCTAATGGGTGCTTCGTAATGAGACGACATAATCCTTTATATTGATTCTTAATTAATACTTTTTTTACTCTTAACTATTTCTAACTTTTACGTGATAAATCACGTTTGGTTTAGTTCCAATATGCTCTAATAAATGATACATTCTATCATCCTCTACTAATTTAGCAACATCAGATGTTTCATCATTGATATCACCAAACTTCATAGCCCCACTTGTACATGCAGCAGAACAAGCTGTTTGGAATTCATCCTTACCAACTGCTCTACCCTCACGCTTAGCTTTTAATTTAACCGCTTGAGTCATTTGGATACACATAGAACATTTTTCCATAACTCCTCGAGAACGAACATTTACATCTGGATTAATTACCATACGACCTAAATCGTCATTCATGTAATAATCGAACTCACTATTTTTGTTATATAGGAACCAGTTGAAACGTCTTACTTTGTATGGACAGTTGTTTGCACAGTAACGAGTACCAACACATCTGTTGTATGCCATGTGGTTTTGACCTTCTCTACCATGAGATGTTGCAGCTACTGGACAAACCGTCTCACAAGGAGCGTGATTACAGTGTTGACACATTACCGGTTGGAAAGCTACTTGAGGATTTTCTGAAGGATCTTCCATACCTGCAAAAGTATCGATAGAATTCATTAATCCAGACGCAGACTCTTTCAATTCAACATCACCAGCAAAAGTTTCTTTAGAAGAATAGTATCTATCAATACGCAACCAGTGCATATCTCTACTTCTTCTGATTTCTGATTTACCTACTACTGGTACGTTGTTTTCAGCGTGACATGCAATAACACAAGCTCCACATCCTGTACAAGCATTTAAATCGATAGATAAATTAAAGTGGTGTCCAACGCTTCTGTCAAATGAATCCCATAAGTCAACTTCTGTAGCAGCCGTTGGTTTGTGATCTAATGATACCATTGGAACTGGATTCCAAACTTTAGCATCTTTAGTATTGAAAACTTCTAATGTAGTTTCTTTAATAATATCACCTCTACCCATTAATGTTTTTTGCAACTGAACACAAGCAAATTCATGCTCTCCATCAGCAACAGTAATAGTAGCAGATTGATTTGAGTTTAAGTTAGCGTATAAAGCATAAGCATTAACACCTACCTGCATCTCTTCTTTTAAACCTAATTTTTTACCATATCCAAAAGCTAAACCTAAAGTTCCTTTTGCTTGACCTGGTTGAATAATAACTGGTACATTTTCTAAAGTAGCATTTCCTACTTTAATAGTAGCATAACTTCCGTTTAAACCTCCGTTAGCTACATTCCAGTTTTTGAATCCATTTGCTTCAGCATCAGCTTTAGACATAGTTACGTAGTTATCCCAAGATACTCTTGTAATAGGATCTGGAAACTCTTGTAACCAAGGATTGTTTGCTTGTTGCCCGTCTCCCATTCCAACTTTAGAATATAATACTAAATCGAAGTTAGAAGATTTTGCTTGAGCTAAAGCTGAAGCTGCCGAAGCATAATCAGCAGAAGCTGCAGTTAATGGACTTGCTACAGAAGCAACAAAACCATCATGAACTGCTTGATTCCAAGACTTTCCAGCTAAAGAAGTAGCAGAGAAAGATTTTAAGTAATCATAATAAGCAACTGTATTGTCTGTCCAAGTTAATAAAGCATCTTGGAATTGTTTTGTATTGAATAAAGGACGAATCGTTGGTTGCATAATGCTGTAATTACCTCTAGTAATTGCAACATCTCCCCAAGACTCTAAATAATGTGGAGCTGCAGCAGCAATTGTTGTTAAACTTGAAGTTTCGTCTTCTTTCATAGAGAAAGCAACTGAAAGCTTAACAGATTTTAATGCTGCAACGAAATCTTTAGAATTCGCTAAAGTATAAGCTGGATTAACTCCGTTCATAATTAATGTATGAACTTTTCCGGCTTTCATATCTGCTACTAATTGAGCAACCGCTTTTGCGTCTCCTTTTCTTGTAAGGATAGCATCAGAAGGATTGAAAGCTGCAGATTGTAATGCATTGTTAATAGCTAAAACTACTAATTGCGCATTTACATCATCTAAACCAGTTACAACAACACCTTTACTTTTAGCATCTGTAAGTTGTTTTGCTGCTTTAGCAATTTGAGCGTTTTTTGGTTGAGCACCATTAACAACAGCATAATATAAATCAGCTAAAGCTTGTTTTTGTTGCGCAACTGTCATTGGAATTCTAACATCTGCATTAGCACCAGCTAAAGACATGTTAGCTTCAATTTGAATATGTTTAGACATCATTCCGTTTTTAGGAATACGACCTTGAGCATATCCTGCATCAAAACCTCCTCCTTGCCAATCTCCTAAGAAATCTGCACCAACAGAAACGATAACATCTGCTTTTGAAAAATCATAATTAGCTAAAGCTCTTACACCGTAAACTGCTTGAAAAGCATCTAAAGCGTTTGATTCAGAAACCGCATCATAAACAACATGTTTTGTTGTTGGATATTTAGCAGTTAAAGAAGCGATTAAAGCATCAGTTGAAGGACTTGCCATAGTGTTTGTTAGCACAACTATATTTCCACCTTTTGCCTTAGCTTCTTCTAAACTAGCTTTAACTTTAGTGTTCACGTCAGCCCAAGTTGCATCTTTACCAGCAATTTTAGGTTGTTTCAAACGTAAACTATCGTATAATGAAAGAACAGAAGCATGAACTCTTGCATTTGCTCCAGTTTTTGCTCCTTCTAAATTATTGTTCTCTACTTTAATAGGACGACCCTCACGAGTTTTGATTAAAATATTAGCAAAATCAAAACCATCAGCCATCGTTGTTGCATAATAATCAGCAACACCAGGAATAATTTCTTCTGGTTGAACTACGTAAGGAATTGACTTTACAACAGGACCTTCACAAGCTGCTAATGAAGCTGCAGCCGTGCTAAATCCAACATATTTTAAAAAGTCACGACGAGTAGTTGACGAAGCAGATAAAGATTCTTTATCTCCTAAGAATTGGTCAACCGGAATTGGTTCCACAAACTCGTTGTTTCTTAGCGTCTCAACAATAGAGCTATTTTCGTTTAGCTCTTCAACACTTTTCCAGTATTTTTTGTTTGATGCCATTGTATAGTATATTAGCTTCTTAAATTATTTTATTAATAGTGACATTTACCACATTCTAAACCTCCCATTTGAGCAGCTGTTAATTTAGATACTCCGTATTTTTTAGAAAGTTCTTCATGTATTTTTTTGTAGTAAGCATTATCTTCTACTTTCACATTAGTTTCTCTGTGACAGTTGATACACCATCCCATTGTTAATGGAGCATGTTGGCTCATAATTTCCATTTCTTCAACTGGACCGTGACAAGTTTGACATTCAACACCCGCAACAGTTACGTGTTGTGAGTGATTGAAATAAACATGATCTGGTAAGTTATGAATTCTAACCCATTTAACTGGTTTAGTTTTTCCAGTGTATTTTTGTAAAGATTTATCCCATCCAACCGCATCATACAACTTAGCAATCTCACCATCATAAAACGCTTTTGAATACTCTTCTGTAGCAGTAGTTTCAGCCACCTCACTAATATTCTTATGACAGTTCATACAAACATTCAATGAAGGTATATTTGAGTGCTTACTAACTCGAGACGCAGAGTGACAGTATTTACAATCAATTCCATTTTCACCAGCATGAATTCTGTGCGAATAATGAATTGGCTGTACTGGCTCATATCCTTGATC
>CAZCIV010000181.1:0-5741 GCA_964498595.1 uncultured Flavobacterium sp. | reverse complement strand
TTGCTGCCTGGCGCTCTCGCGGGAGTTTTATTTGGCAAGCAAAGTCAAACAGATGCAAAGATAAATGCTGTGACTTCCGACCTTCTGACCTCCGACTTCCGACCTTCTGACCTCCGACTTCCGACCTCTGACTCCTGACTGGGATGAGCTGTTGCACAAAGTTTCTCAAAGAAAACACAAAGCTGCACAAAGGGCTGACGCAAGATGTTTTAACCGCACGCCAAGAAGGCGCAAAGACCGCAGAGGCTGGCGCCAGCATAAACTCTCAACCCTAAACACTAAACAATTAAACCCCTGAAAAAATCAACGCACCAACACAATCAAGAAGCCAGAAAGGCCCACAAAGTGCTGACGCAAGATTTTTTTTGGCACGCTGAGGAATAAAAGCCCAGAGAAAACTTTCTATTAAAAGGCAAAATGTGAAGTGCAGCATTTCTTTGGTTTGTTTCCTTAAATTCATTCTAAATTTCCGGCACTGCTTGCCATTGACATCAGACTTTCTCTTACCTTTAGCACCTGGTTGTGCAATCCTGTTGCTTGCGCTGCATTGCTAAGAGATTAAAGGAAAAATGAAGAGCTATGATGGACGCTGACGAGGGGTTCGGATGGCTCTTTTTGGTTTTTGGGAGATGTGGTTTTAAAATAAATTGAGATGAAGGTATTGAATGGCAAGAAGAAAACTATAGAATTGGCACCGCCACTTACGGATAGCTCTCTGAATGGTGGCCAGATATACGCAATAGAGTGGCGGATAGCGGGGAGTTACCAGCAAGCATGACGAAAAGAAACCAACTGCTTAAATGAAACCAAATAAACAACTTAGAATAAAATATCACACAGACTATTTGGACCAATCGGATTTTTCTTCAAAAGCCAGACTTCTACAAAGTATTTGGCGAACTGAAAAAGGATTTGATTTTGAAAAATATGGAAATTTTCTAAAAGTAGATTTTGCAAAACAGACTGGTGCAAATTACTTAACGGACTCAATTTTTAAAATTGTGAAAACCGAAGTGGAAAGCGCCAAACAAAAAGGAAAAGTAATATCAGAACCAAGAATTTGGAATAATTTACTTTCAAGTCAACCACTGGCATTCAATCTATTCGGAGAATTAAAACTAAACGGACTTTTAGGAACAATGGTTTTTAAGGAACTTTACCCAGAACTTGAAATTGAAAAAATAACAAACATAGAATTTGAACATTCACCAGGCCGGAAAGACTTAAAATATACCGGAGACTCTTCTGCATTTGACGTTTTTGTTGAATATTTAACTACATCAGGACAATTATCGTTTTTAGGAATTGAGGTTAAATATGCAGAACACTTGAAAGACAATCCTTCATCGCACAAAGAACGGTATGAAGTAATTTCAAAAGAATCAGGGTTTTTTGATCTTTCACAATTGGGAAAACTAAAAGAAAGACCAATCCAGCAGATTTGGCGTGACCATTTGTTAACTTTAAGCCTGTTTATCTCAAACAAAGACTATTTTAGAGGAGATTTCATTTATTTGTATCCATCAGAAAATGAAGAATGTGTAAATGCAATTGCCAAATACGAACAGGCTTTTTTGCCAAATAAGGAAAATTATTTTAAACCATTGACAATTGAAAAAATTGTTGGACTTTTAAAAGAAAAATCCACAGAAAAATGGATAATTGAATTTGAAGACAGATATTTAAACTTTAATAAAACAAATGCCAGCTGGTAACACGTGGTATAAGGCATGGCGGGTTTTACGCCGATTCGACAATGTCGAATCTCGTGTCAGCCTCGCAACGGTCGGACAGTCAGACTCTCGCCTGACCGCCACGACCTCATACCACCAACGTCGGCCTTTATTTAAAAAACTAAAAATCATCCATTGAAAAAAATATTTACATCATCTAACATACGTGACAAAGAAGATAAGAAAGAATATCGTTGGCAAGTCGCAATAACTGTTCTTGCCCTATTCATATTTGGTTCTTTAATAAACATCCCTTTCAGTAGAGAAGTACAAAGACTTCAGATTGATGCAGGTCGAACAGATATAACTCTGAATACATCAATCTTTAGTGATATCACTACAATTGGAATTAGCAGTCTGGTCCTGGGAGTTATTTTAGTTTTTATTGGCTTATGGGTTTCTTCAAGAGCCAATTTGGGAGCACCAATTATTGCCGGATTCTTTTCTGAAAAACCGATTAAGGAATTAATAAGTTGGAAAGCTATACTCTCAAGCGTTTTATTAGCAGCATTAGCAGCCTTATTTTTATTGGGTTTATTTGAGCTGCAAAAAGAGTATTATCCGATTGCAAACATTATTTCACGACCATCCAAATCTTTTTATGCCCTTGTTTCGTTTTCTGCCGGAATTACTGAAGAAATAATGTTTCGGTTTGGCATCATGTCGTTATTAATTGCGGTAGTTCAATTTTTAAAAAAGGCAGAAAATCCATCGAATCAAACAATTTGGACAAGCATCATTATTTCTGCAATATTTTTCGGACTTATTCATCTTCCGTTACAAAAGAATTTCGTTGAATTAACACCTTTTACTATTGGCATAACAATGCTTGGAAATTTAATAACGGGTTCAACATTTGGATGGATATTTTGGAAACGAGGGTTGTTGATTGCTATTATTGCGCATATTGCTTTTGATTTGGTTTTTCACGTTATTGGAACGCCATACGCGTAGAAAATAGCAAAGGCTAGCAACGCATATTGCTTATGGCGGGCGAACGGCTGCCAGCAAGGTTTTAACTCCGCAGCGTACTTTAGATTCGGCGGACATGACAGTTCTCGAAACGGCCTCAAGCCATATGCAAACCGTTGAACAACCCCCATTGGAGTGATGGGTGAAGGGTGATGGGTAGTGGGTAATGGGTGAAGGGTAATGGGTGATGGGTAATGGGTGATGGGTAATGGGTGATGAGTAATGGGTTGTTTGTGAGGGGGTTAAGGTACAAAGTTCAGCGTTCGCAGATGACTACATGGCGTTGACCGTTTTGGTGGGTTACATTATGTGCGCAAGGCGAATGAACCGGCCATGCACATGTTTTCGGACAACGGCCCCAGAGAGGTTGGATATCTGTAGAAACAATCATTGAATGAATTTGAGCGACCCCGCCAAAGACTGACAAGCAACAAAAATTCAGGCAATCCTATCTGCCAGGCCGGAGCATGAGAAAAAAGATTTCTCACAACTGTGATTTTTTAGAAAGACTTGCGAATAATTGGATAAATAAGTTTTACTAAAAAAATCGCAAAATGAAGAACTTAAAAATCTATGCCTTTCTAACTTTCCTTTTTTTAGGGAGCACTTCCGTTTCCGCTCAAAGTATATTGGAGCTGTATTTTGGTGGCAACAAAGACAGTTTGACAAATGAAGCCACAAAACTAATTAACCTGGCCGAACCGACATTTCAACCTGCAGCCCAACAGATTGAACCAGACCCCGCTGCAATGGAAGATGTGGGTTTTGAACAGGTTTATAAATCGGAAGACCGGTTTTTTACTGTACGTGACGGTAAAAGAATTTTTGCATACCGGTTTGCCAAAAAATCTGACAATACATTCATTCTTATTCATGGCGTAGGCAGCAATTCATACATGTACAACAAAACAGCAGGACTATTACAAGAAGCAACCCAGGCCGAAGTTTACGCCATTGATTTAAGGGGGCACGGGCAATCTGAGGGTAGAAGCGGTGATGTGGATTATATTAACCAGTATGTGGATGATTTAGCTGACATCATAAAAGAAATTCGGAAGGAAAAACCCAATGGAAACATCATAATTGCCGGTCATTCTATGGGTGGTGGAATAGCCTTGCGTTATGCAATGGCAAAGCAATATGAACAAGCTGATGGCTTTTTGCTTTTTGCACCACTCATCGGACATAATTCACCTGCCTTTGCAAAAGACCAGGTCAGCGGCATCACAACCGAAGAACCATTTATGAAAATTCATATTGAGCGAATAATTGGTTTGACCATGCTCAATGAAATTGGCAGTCACGAAAATGACAGTTTGCCCGTGCTTTTTTTCAACTTACCCGAAGCTGTTAATTTGAGGAAATATTCTTATCGTGCCCACAAAAGTATGGCGCCTGATGATTACGTGGCAGGATTAAATGCGGTAAAAAATCCATTGCTTGTATTAATGGGAAGCGAAGACGAGGCTTTTTCGGCATCAGAAACGAAAGACGCCATTACAAAGAATAGTAATGCAGCGTTTCACATCATCGATAAGGCTTCTCATAATGGTGTAAGGCATAACATAAATTCTTTTATTTTTATCCAGGAATGGTTTTCAAAATTGTAATGGACAAACAAAAGCAACAGCAGCTTTTTGAAGGAATAATTGAACAACATAAGGGTATTTTGTTCAAGGTTGCCCGCACCTACTGCCCAAATGCAGATGATCAGGAAGATGTGATACAAGAAATGATGATCCAAATTTGGCAGTCGATTCACAAATACAACGACCAATATAAAATTTCAACATGGTTGTATCGTATTTCACTGAATGTCGCCATTTCATTTTATCGTAAAAATTCATCACAAGCAGTGAAATATACCGGGCTGAATGAACAACTGGCAGAAACTACAGCTGACGACAAGTCGGAAAATGAAAGACAATTGAAGCTATTGGAGCAATTTATGAGCGAACTAAAAGAAATAGACAAGGCCTTGATGATTCTGTATTTGGAAGACAAGAGCCACCATGAAATTGCAGAGATATTGGGAATTTCGGTGAGCAATGTCGGAACAAAAATAGGACGCATTAAAGAGCAAATGAAGAAACGATTTTCGCAATTAAACAATGAATGAAATGAACGAATTGGAATTAAAAAAACTTTGGCAAACAACCAACGATACATTGGCAGAGAACTTTGTCATCAACAAAAAGAATGCTGAAGATATAAGCCGTATAAAAGTTCATAATCTTTTGGGCTCGATGAAACCACTTAAATTTTTCGCGCTGTTGATTGGTTTTGCTTGGGTCGGTATTGGGAGTACTATCTTGGGTTCAATTTATTTAAACTCATTTGCTGAAGCTAATAAGTTTTTTCTGTTTTCAGGATCTGTTCAGGTGGGGTTGACGGCGATGGCTATCTTCGTTTATCTCTATCAGCTCATAACGATTTACCAGGTGGATATAACAGACCCGATCATAAACACACAAAGAAAAATATCAAGCTTAAAAATAACAACGCTTTGGGTTCATCGGATTCTCTTTCTTCAACTTCCAGTCTGGACAACTTTTTGGTGGAGTGAATCGATCATGAATGATTGGGGCATCCTGCAGTGGTCGATCAGACTATTCTTCACAATTTCATTTACGGTTGTTGCAATTTGGCTTTTTATAAATATTAAATACGAGAACAGAAATAAGAGATGGTTTCAACTCATTTTTAATGGAAAAGAATGGGCACCACTCATGAAATCAATGGAACTATTGGAACAAGTGGAAGCATACAAAGACGAAAACGCCAACAGCTAATAAACACACCGCAAACGGGGCAGGCCATGTGATTGGCACGACCCTTCCAATAACCATCGGAAGATCTCCCGCATGAATACCCCACCCCCTTTCGGGCCCGCCTTGCTCAATTGTAACTTTTAGCAGCCTGGCACAGCTGCCTGTCTGCAACAACTCCCGGGCGCATGATGCAGGAATAGCTTGCTTGTCCGCAGCTTCCTTTTGCTGCCTGGCGCTCTCGCGGGAGTTTTATTTGGCAAGCAAA
>CAZCIV010000180.1:0-5779 GCA_964498595.1 uncultured Flavobacterium sp. | reverse complement strand
CTCATACACCACCAAACCACTTCTAAACTTTGGTTCGATATACGTTGATTTTGGAGGCATGATTAAGTTGTTATCAGCTAATGCTTTGATTTCGTTAATGTCAGAAGGGTAGAGCATGAAACCTACTTCAAATTCACCTTCGTCAATTAAATCTTTTATTACAGAAATAGATAATTTACCAGGAATATAATCAATGCGTTCGTCGTTTCTTAAATCTTCGATTCCTAATAATGGGAAAAGGACTTTGTCGTATAAAATTTGGGCGTCTAAATTGTCTAAAATAGACTTCTCGACTTCGCTCGAAATGACATGACTGTTGTGTTTGTAGAAAAGCGCATAAAAACTTCCATCTAAGTACATTCCAAATTCAAACTTGTTTTGAGGTTTCCAAATTTCTTGGTCTTTGGCCACAATGACGAAATGTTCTGATAATTTTTTAATAAAAGTATTTTTCGATAGTCCATTCAAATCGCGAATCAATCGGTTGAATTCGTAGATTTTTATGTTACTTTCAGCAATTAAGAAACTCATGAAATAATTCAGGTTTTCGTTTCCTAGATGCTTGTCTTGTTCGTATAACAATTCCGCTGAAGCCGAACGATGATGTCCATCGGCAATATATAAATTAGGAATATTTTCAAAATGCTCTTGTAACCAATCCACTTCGCTTTGGGTGTCTATTTTCCAAAGTGTGTGTTTTTCTTTGTTGGTAGTGGAATATTCGTAAACCGGTTTGCTCTGTTTTCGTAACGCAATAAACGTATTGATTTCCACGCTATCGGGATACGTAATCAAAACAGGTTCCGTATTGAAATTGGTTTGATGCAAGTAATCTTTGAATAATTCCACCCGGTATTGCAAAGTATCTTCGTGTTTTTTGATTACATTATTTTGATAATCTTTCACCGAAGTTCCCGCAATAATTCCTGTAAAAGTTTGTCCTTTTGACTGGATTTCGTACAGATAAAAAACAGAATGTTCTTCTTCAATTAGAATTTGGTCGTGTTTAAAATCTTGATATTTACTGGCAACGGCTTTAAAACGCTTTTCCAATGACACTTTTTGCGCATTAGCATAAGCAGGATGAATCACATGCAAAAACGAATACGGATTGAAATCCAACCAAGCAGCAAGCTCAGCCGAACTATAATCATCATAGGTTCTACACGTTACCAAAGCCACTTTGTCTGGCGCTGGACGTACTGCTTTAAAAGGTTTTATTTTGGCCATTTTGTTTAGTTTACAGTCTCAGTCGCAGTATTCAGATTTGACTGCGACTGAAAACTGTGACTGATTACTTTAAGAATTGTTTCGAAACTTTCTCTGCTTTTTTGCTTTCAGAGTAATCGTAGAAACCTTCTCCCGATTTAACTCCTAATTTTCCAGCCATTACCATGTTTACTAATAACGGACATGGAGCATATTTTGGATTCTTGAATCCGTCGTACATTACGTTTAAGATAGATAAACAAACGTCTAATCCGATGAAGTCTGCTAATTGTAATGGTCCCATTGGGTGTGCCATTCCTAATTTCATAACTGTATCGATTTCGTAAACACCACCAACACCGTTGTATAACGTTTCGATTGCTTCGTTAATCATTGGCATTAAAATTCGGTTGGCTACAAAACCTGGATAATCGTTAACTTCTGTTGGTGTTTTTCCTAATTTCACAGATAAATCCATGATGATTTTAGTCACTTCATCTGAAGTATTGTAACCACGGATAATTTCTACTAATTTCATAATTGGCACCGGATTCATAAAGTGCATTCCAATTACGCGTTCTGGATGCACTACGTTAGCAGCAATTTGAGTAATTGAAATTGAAGAAGTATTAGTAGCTAAAATTACATTATGATCACAAACTTCGCTTAATTGTTTGAAGATATTGAATTTCAATTGTACGTTTTCTGTAGCCGCTTCTACTACTAAATCACAACCTACAACGCCGTCTTTAACGTCGGTATACGTGATAATATTTCCGATTGTTTTGTGTTTGTCTTCTTCAGTGATACTTCCTTTTGCTACCATTCGGTCAAGGTTAGCGGCTATAGTTGCCATTCCTTTTTCTAATGACTTTTCTGAAATATCGATTAATTTTACGGTAAATCCGCTTTGCGCGAAAGTATGAGCAATTCCGTTACCCATAGTTCCTGCTCCGATTACTGCGATTGTGTTCATTATATTATTTTGGTTTCAAGTTTAAAGTTTCGAGTTTGTTTTTGGTGCTTATTTCTCCATAGATTGAATAATCATATGGGCTACTCTTAAAGCCTCGGTACCATCTTCTAAAGTTACGATTGGAGTGGTATTATTGTTGATAGCATCCGCAAAAGTTTCTAATTCGTCTAAAATGGCGTTGTTAGCATCCACTTGCGGATTATCAAAATAGATTTGTTTTTTAACGCCTTCAGCATTTTGTAAAATCATGTCGAAATCGCCTGGAACTTCGGGTGCGTCTTTCATACGAACTACTTCGCACACTTTATCCAAATAATCTACCGAAATGTAAGCGTCTTTTTGAAAGAAACGTGATTTACGCATGTTTTTCATGGAAATTCGGCTCGAAGTAATGTTTGCCACACAACCGTTTTCGAATTCAATTCGTGCATTTGAAATGTCAGGTGAATCTGAAATTACGGCAACACCACTAGCATTTACTGATTTTACTTTCGATTTTACTACGCTCAAAATCGCATCAATATCGTGAATCATCAAGTCCAAAACCACAGGAACATCCGTTCCGCGAGGATTGAACTCCGCCAAACGATGCGTTTCAATAAACATCGGATTGTTGATTTTATCTTTTACAGCTGTAAACGCAGGATTGAAACGCTCTACATGCCCAACTTGCCCTTTTACGTTGTGTTTTTTTGCTAAAGTAATGATTTCTTCGGCTTCTTCAACTGTGTTTGAGATTGGTTTTTCGATGAAAATGTGCTTTCCTGCTTCGATAACTTGTTTTGCACATTCGAAATGTTGCATCGTTGGTGTTACTATATCTACTACATCAACTGCAGCGATTAAGTCGGCAATTGAATCGAATTTTTTATAACCAAATTCGGCCGCTACTTTATTAGCGTTTTCTTCAAAAGCATCGTAAAAGCCAACTAATTCATATTTTTCAGATTGATTTAATAATCGCAAATGTATTTTTCCAAGGTGACCAGCACCTAAAACTCCCACTTTTAGCATAAAAAATTAATTTTATCAAAAGTACGATTTTAGTTGAAAGTGCAAAAGATTAAATTCCGAAACTTCGGAAAAAAGGTAGTTTATTTTCTGATTTGTTTTTTGAGATTTTAAAGCTATTTTTACCCAAACAAAATCATCCCAAATTGAAAGATACGAATAAACATCAAGGACTTAGAAATCAGTTGGTAAAGCAATTGGAAGAAAAAGGAATTACCGATAAAAACGTGTTAGCGGCTATTGGAAAAATTCCACGTCATTTGTTTTTGGATTCGAGTTTTGAAGATTTTGCTTACCAAGATAAAGCGTTTCCTATAGAAGCAGGTCAAACTATTTCCCAACCTTATACTGTAGCGTTTCAATCTCAGTTATTGGAGGTGGAAAAAGATCACAAAATACTAGAAATTGGAACCGGAAGTGGTTATCAAACCGCTGTTTTGTGTTTGATGGGAGCCAAAGTATATTCGGTAGAAAGACAAAATAAATTATTTAAAATTACTTCTAATTTATTACCAAAGTTGAATATTCGACCAAAGTATTTATCGTTTGGAGATGGTTACAAAGGTTTGCCTGATTATGCGCCTTTTGACGGAATTATTGTAACTGCTGGAGCTCCATTTATTCCGCAACCTTTGATGGCGCAATTAAAAATAGGAGGTAGGTTAGTAATTCCTGTTGGCGAAAAAGAGCAAATCATGACGTTGTTGATTCGTAAAAACGAAACGCAATTTGAGAAACACGAATTTGGTGATTTCAGATTTGTACCGCTTTTGGAAAACAAAAATTAATTAGCGAAGATTAGTTAATTTTTGTTTCAAAACTTCCAACTCGTCTAAGATGGAAGTGATTTCTTTTTCTTTGGATGAATTGCCAACTTCAATACCTTTTTCTTGAAGAATTTCCGTAATAGCTTGAATCGCAAAAGGATTTAAATCGAAATTATGGTCTAATTTTACTTTGTACCAAGCCACCAATAAAGGTTTTAAATCGATTTCTAAAATTTGGGCAAGCGTTTGGACTTGTTTTTTGGTTGGAATGCGAAATCCGTTTTCAAACTTACTAATTAAAGCTTGGTCGATTTTTGCAATTTCGGCTAACTTTCGGGTTGAAAGTTCTTTATCTATTCGAGCTTGTTTTAAAATTTCTTTCATAAAGGTATGATTAGAAACTTTTCTTAATTCGGTCTAAATCGCGTTTGGTATCTTGCTCTTTTAATGATTCGCGTTTGTCGTAATTCTTTTTACCACGACAGAGCGCAATGTCTAATTTAGCTAACCCTTTTTCATTGGTAAACAAACGAAGAGGAACAATGGTTAAACCTTTATTATCAGAATCTTTATCGAGTTTTTTTAGTTCGCGTTTATTCAACAATAATTTACGCTCACTTTTAGCTTTGTGATTGTAATGCGTTCCATATAAATATTCTTCAATGTGTGAATTAATCACGAATAATTCGCCATCATGAAATTCGCAAAAACTTTCAGCAATAGAAGCTTTTCCGAGACGAATCGATTTGATTTCGGTTCCGGTTAAAACGATTCCTGCTGTATATCTGTCTAAAATTTCGTAATCGAATTTAGCTCTTTTATTAAGTATGTTAACGGTCTTTTGCATATAGACTACAAATGTAAATTAAAATTATAGGATTTTAAAATGATAATTAGAGATTAATATTTTTCAAACAATGATTTATATCAGTTTTTACGATTTTACATCTAAATATCTTTGACTCATAATTTTAAACTTAACAAAATGAGAAAAATAGTTTTTGCTTTAATGGCAATGTCTTTTATGACAGTAAATTTTGTAAATGCACAAGATAAAGATGAAAAGGGCAATGATTTTAAAAGATGGCAAGTTCGCTTAAGAGCTGTAGGTGTAACTCCAGATGAAAGTGCTAAAATTGGTATCATTGGTGGTGATGTTGCTATTTCGAATGCTTTAATACCTGAATTAGATTTCACTTATTTCTTTACAGAACATTTTGCTGCTGAATTAATTTTAGGAACTGCAAAGCACGATGTAAAAGCAGTTAATACTGCTGCTGGTAATGTAGATTTAGGAAGTGTTTGGTTATTACCTCCAACATTAACGGCTCAATATCACTTTTATACATCGGATAAAAAAGTTTTAAAACCTTATATTGGAGCAGGTGTAAATTATACATTATTTTACAATGTTAAATCAGGTGATGTTGCTGATGTAAAATATGATAATGCATTAGGATATGCAGCTCAAGTAGGTTTTGACTTAATGTTAAATGATAAATTTTTCATAAACGTAGATGCAAAAAGATTGTTTTTAAACACAGATGTTACAGTTGATGCATCTAATTTAGCTCCAGGTTTAAGTATTCCTGCGGATGTAGATATCAATCCATGGTTGTTTGGAGTTGGAGTAGGTATGAAATTTTAAGCGTTATTGGTTAGTTTATAAAAAAGAGGATGAGTTTTTATCCTCTTTTTTTATTTATTATGTTCAAATTTTAAAATAGTAATTCTTTTTGCTAACTTTATAACATTAAACTAATAAAATTAGCTATGGACTCAATATTTGAATTGATAAATAAAGAATCTATTCCAC
>CAZCIV010000179.1:0-5804 GCA_964498595.1 uncultured Flavobacterium sp. | reverse complement strand
TATGAAACGGCTGAAAACTATCAAAATCAAGTCGAAAAAATACGTCAAATTTTAAAAGGAAATTTCAAAGAAAGTTTGAAAGATTTCAAAAAATTAATGACTGATTTAGCGATGGAAATGAAGTTTGAAGAAGCGCAAAAAATCAAAGAAAAAATTGAAGTTTTAGAAAATTATCAATCGCGTTCAACAGTTTTAAATCCGAAAATCACTAATTTAGATGTGTTTTCGATTATTTCTGATGAAACCATGGCGTATGTGAATTTTTTACAGATTTCACATGGAGCAATCGTTCGTTCGCATACGTTAGAATTAAAGAAAAAGCTAGATGAAACTAACGAAGAATTGTTGGAATTAGCAGTTGTTGAGTTGCGCGAACGTTTCCATTTGAATGCCCGAGAAATTGTGGTTCCGTTTGCGATTGATTTAGGCGAAAATATCAAAGTTACTGTGCCACAATTGGGCGACAAAAAGCAAATTTTAGATTTATCAGAGCGCAATGCTAAATATTATCGATTAGATCAATTAAAGCAAATTCAGATAGTCGATCCTGAGCGACACACGAATCGCATCATGGCACAAATGCAGAAAGATTTGCGTTTATCAGTTGAGCCACGACATATTGAATGTTTTGATAATTCGAATATTCAAGGAACGAATCCAGTTTCGGCTTGCGTGGTGTTTAAAGATGGAAAACCGAGTAAAAAAGATTACCGTCATTTTAACATCAAAACGGTAGAAGGTCCAAATGATTTTGCTTCGATGGAAGAAGTCGTGTATCGTAGATACAAAAGGATGTTAGATGAAAATCAACCTTTACCGCAATTGATTATTATTGATGGAGGAAAGGGGCAATTATCATCAGCATTAAAAAGTTTGGACGATTTAGGTTTACGAGGAAAAATTGCTATAATTGGAATTGCAAAACGCTTAGAAGAATTGTTTTATCCTGGCGATTCGGTGCCTTTGTATTTGGATAAAAAATCAGAAACGCTAAAAGTAATCCAGCATTTGCGAAACGAAGCACATCGATTTGGAATCACACATCATCGCGACAAGCGAAGTAAATCGGCTTTAACCAATAGTTTGGAAAGTATTCCAGGAATTGGAGAAAAAACGATGATTACATTAATGAAACATTTTAAAAGTGTTAAAAGATTGCAAAATGCCGATGAAAAAGCAATTTCTGAAGTGGTAGGTGTTTCAAAAGCCAAAAAAATTTCCGACTTTTACAAGACAATTCAATCTGAAAATAAATAATGAAAAAACTATTCTTGTTTGTAAGCCTACTATTTTTCATCCAAATTAGCTTAGGACAAGAAAATCCACGACCAAAAGTTGGACTTGTGCTTAGTGGTGGTGGTGCAAAAGGGTTGGCGCATATTGGCGTTCTAAAAGTAATCGATTCACTTGGTATAAAAGTTGATTATGTGGCAGGGACCAGTATGGGTGCGATTGTAGGTGGATTGTATGCTTCTGGCTACAATGGAGAACAATTGGATTCTATTTTTTCAAATGTTAATATTGATGCATTACTTCAAGATTACACGCCTAGAGAAGCTAAGTCTTTCTACGAAAAAAGGAATGACGAAATTTATGCCTTAACACTTCCTTTTAATAAATTTAAATTAGGATTGCCTTCCGGTTTGTCTAAAGGACTTTACAATTTTAATTTACTTTCTTCGTTGACTCAGCATGTAAGTCATGTGCGTGATTTTAAACAGTTACCCGTTCCGTTTTTATGCATTGCAACAGATGCAGAAACGGGTGAGAAGGTAGTTTTAGATTCAGGAATCTTAGCACAAAGTATGATTGCTAGTGGTGCGTTGCCTACATTATATAGTCCATTTGAAATTAATGGAAGACTTTTAATTGATGGCGGTGTTGTGGATAATTATCCTATTGAAGAATTAAAAGCTAGAGAAGTTGATTTTGTAATTGGTGTCGATGTTCAGGATGGTTTAAGAACAAGAAATGAGTTAAAAGATGTGACTTCTGTATTGGCTCAAATCAATAATTTTTCAATGATCCAAAAAATGGAAGGAAAGCAAAAAGCTACCGATATTTACATCAAACCCGATATTAAAGGTTTCACAGTTGTAGCTTTTGAAAGGGGTAAGGAAATCATAAAAAAAGGCAAGGAAAAGGCATTGAAATTTATTAAAGAATTAACTCCATTTAGTGGTTTGAATTCAAGAAATTCATCAAAAATCACCAAACAAGATTCTATTTTAATTACGGATATTGAAATTAACCAGCTCGAAAATTTCACACGATCTTATATCATTGGTAAATTAAAATTTAAAAAAAATAGTAAAATCGCCGTAAATCAATTGCAGCGAGGCATTTTAAACTTAAATGCCACACAAAACTTTAGCGCTATATCCTATGCGTTTGAAAAACATGAAGGGGGTGATAAATTATTGATCAACTTAAAAGAAAATGAAGTACATACGTTTTTAAAATTTGGTTTGCATTACGATGATTTGTTCAAAAGTGGGATTTTGTTGAATTACACTAAAAAACGTCTCATAGCAAAAAACGATGTGGCTTCTTTTGATTTGGTTCTAGGGGATAATATTCGATACAATTTCGATTATTATATTGATAACGGATTTTATTGGAGTTTTGGTTTTAATTCTAGATTAACAACTTTCAACAGAAATATTACAAGCAATATTGTAGATAATCCAATTTTTAATACAACAGCTAATGCTATTAATGTTGATTTTTTTGACTTAAGTAATCAAGCTTATATGCAAACGATTTTCGCACAAAAATTTTCATTAGGAGCAGGTGTAGAATATAAATTTCTACGATTAGAATCCGAAACATCTGAAAATACATCACCAGTTATTGAGGACAGTAATTACCTTTCGCTTTTTGGATTTATGAAATATGATTCATTTGACAAAAAATATTTTCCAAAATCAGGATGGAATTTTAATTCCGAACTGAAATATTACGCTTATTCGACAGATTATAGTAATAATTTTGAGCGATTTTCAATTGCAAAGGCAGATTTTAGTTTTGCCCAACCCTTTTTTAAAAACACTACATTTATACTTCAATCAGAAGGAGGTTTTGCTTTTGGAGAAAGAAGTGTTTCTTATTTTGACTTTGTTTTAGGAGGTTATGGTTTTCAACAGGTGAATAATATCAGACCTTTTTATGGATATGATTATTTAAGTTTAGGTGGCGATAGTTATTTGAAACTGAATTTAAAATTAGATTATGAAATCTTTAAAAAACACCATCTTAATTTTAGTGCTAATTTTGCTAATATTGGAGATAATATTTTCGATAATGTAGATACTTGGCTAATCGAACCTAAGTATTCTGGATATTCCATAGGTTATGGCATGGAAACCGTGATAGGTCCTGTTGAAATAAAGCACTCTTGGTCGCCTGAAACAAAAGACCATCATACTTGGTTTTCAGTAGGATTTTGGTTTTAAAAAAAAATTACGATATTTGTAAAGATGAAAAAATGGTCCGGTTTATTAGCGCATCTTAAGTTCCTCATCAAGAGAAATCCTGAGTGAGAGGTATTTCTTACCAATACGTTTCTATCTTCTAACAAAATTGGTTCTTAGACATATATTTAATTTTCTTATAAAAATTAATCACAATGCCAATATATCATAAATTGGGAAATATCCCACATAAACGTCATATACAATTCCGTAAACCTAACGGGGATTTGTATTATGAGCAGCTATTTGGTACAGTAGGTTTTGACGGAATGTCAACAAATATGTATCACGAGCATCGTCCTACACAAGTAAAGGAAATTAGAAACCAATACAGTGTTGCGCCTAAAATTGCAAAGGCAAATAATATTCAATCGTATCGATTAAGAGGTTTTGAAGTAACACCTCAAGACGATTATTTAGAAAGTAGAAAAATTGTACTTACAAATTCGGATTGTCATATTGTATTAGCGGCTCCTAAGAAATCAACCACCGATTATTTTTACAAAAATACCGATTCTGACGAAGTGATTTTTATTCACAAAGGAACTGGGAAACTAAGAACAATGCTTGGTAATTTAGATTTCAAGTACGGGGATTATCTTGTGGTTCCTAGAGGAATGATTTACAAAATGGATTTTGATACGGAAGACAATCGCCTATTTATAGTGGAATCACATTCACCAGTTTATACGCCAAAACAATACAGAAATTGGTTCGGACAGTTGTTAGAACATTCACCGTTTTGCGAAAGGGATATTCGTCGTCCAGAAGAATTAGAAACCTATGACCAAAAAGGCGAATTCTTAATCAAAATCAAAAAGAAAGACGAAATTTTCGAATTAGTTTATGCAACGCATCCTTTTGATGTGGTTGGTTACGATGGGTTCAATTATCCTTACGCATTTTCAATTCACGATTTCGAACCAATTACAGGAAGAATTCATTTACCACCACCAGTACATCAAACATTTGAAACGAATGCATTTGTAATTTGTTCGTTTGTACCGAGATTGTACGATTATCATCCATTATCGGTTCCAGCACCTTATAATCACAGTAATATTGATGCCGATGAGGTATTGTATTATGTTGATGGTGATTTTATGAGCCGAAATGATATTGAAGCAGGACATATTTCATTGCATCCAGCGGGAATTCCCCACGGGCCTCATCCAGGAGCAGCGGAAAGAAGTATTGGTAAAAAAGAAACGTTAGAGTTAGCTGTAATGGTTGATACATTCAAACCTTTAATGGTTACAGAAGATGCAATGAAAATTGCTGACGAAAAGTATTATCAATCTTGGTTAGAAGAATAAAAAATTAAAAACAACTTTTTGGTAAATAGTACCATTTTTAAAATATTAGAATCATGTCACAAGAAATAAAATCAGTAGAATACGGATTAGAAAAAATATTTGAAGGAGCTCAAGACTTCTTACCTTTATTAGGAACAGATTACGTAGAGTTATACGTTGGAAATGCAAAACAAGCAGCTCATTTCTACAAAACGGCTTTTGGTTTTCAATCATTGGCATATGCAGGATTAGAAACTGGAGTTAAAGACAGAGCGTCTTATGTATTGAAACAAGATAAAATCCGTTTGGTATTAACTACTGCTCTAAATAGTAATTCACCTATTGGAGAACACGTAAAAAAACACGGTGATGGTGTTAAAGTAATTGCGCTTTGGGTAGAAGATGCGCGTCATTCATTTGCGGAAACTACTAAGCGTGGAGCAAAACCATATTTTGAGCCTGTAGTGGAAAAAGATGATAATGGTGAAGTAGTTCGTGCAGGTATTTATGGAGCATATGGCGAAACCGTTTTCATTTTCGTGGAACGCAAAAATTACAACGGAATCTTTTTACCTGGTTATAGCGAATGGAAATCAGATTATAATCCAGAACCAGTTGGATTAAAATATATCGACCATATGGTGGGTAACACAGGATGGAACAGAATGAACGAAGCTGTAAAATGGTTTGAAGATGTGATGGGATTTGTAAATTTCCTTTCATTTGATGATAAACAGATTACAACTGAATATTCTGCATTGATGTCTAAAGTAATGTCTAATGGTAACGGAAGGATTAAATTCCCTATCAACGAACCTGCTGAAGGTAAAAAACGTTCTCAAATTGAAGAATATTTAGATTTTTATGAAGATGAAGGTGTTCAGCATATTGCAGTCGCAACCGATGATATCATTTCAACTGTTGCTCAAATGCGTGCTAGAGGAATCGAATTTTTAAGTACGCCACCTCAAGCATATTATGATGCAATTCCTGAAAGATTGAAAGATCATATGTCTAAATTTAAAGAAGATATTAA
>CAZCIV010000178.1:1188-5807 GCA_964498595.1 uncultured Flavobacterium sp. | reverse complement strand
AATATATTCTAATCAATATAGCAATCTGCCAAATCAAAAAAAAACTAAATTTCTAGATTCACTAAAAACAGATATTGAATTTATTAAAAATGATTCTTTAAAGATAAAATTGTTATTTGAAATTTCAGCCGAATACTATTATTTGAATGATACTAAGAATTCTTTTATTACAAGTAAACAAATTTTTAATCTTTCACAAAAAATAGGTGATTCTGTTAGTATAGGTAGGGCTTTATATTACATGGGTGATTGTTTTGAGAATTTTCAAAAAGACAGCGCCTATTATTATTACAGAGAATCAGAAAAAGTTTTTAGATTACTAAAGGACGATGAAAAAATAGCCAAAGCATTATTTAATAAAGCACATTTATTATTTACTAGTGGCAATTATATCGAAAGTGAAGTAGAGGTTATAAAGGCATTGCAAAAAATAAAAAATACTAAAAGCTACGAATTATTATATGCGTGTTATTATTTACAATCATGTAATCATACAGAACTAGAAGAACTTGAAGAAGCTTTGCGCTATTTGAATTTAGCTTTTATAAATTTAGAAAAAATACAAGCTATAAATCCTAATTATCTTGAATATAAATCACGTGTTATTGTTGGTATTTGTAATATTTATGATAAAAAATTAGAATTTGATAAATCTATCGCATTACTTAATACACTATTGACTAATGATTTAAAAATTAAAAATCCTGTATTATATTCAACTGTATTAAGTAATCTTGGATATTCTTACATGAAATCAGGAAATTTAAAACAAGCAAAATTGTATTTTGATGAATCATTGACAGTGTTGCCTAAAAATATTTTTGATAAAAATTATCTTTTTAAAGTTATAAATTTAGGGGAATTTAATCTTTTAGCTAAAGATACTTTAAAGTCAGTAGCTTATTTCAAGAAAGCACTTCTTTTATCAAAAGAAATGAAATCCAATAAGGAATTATTAAAAACTTTAAACTTTTTATCAATTTCAGATAAAAAAAATGCGGCTTTTTATAAAAATGAGTATGTGAAAGTTTCTGATAGTATCATAAGGATACAACGTCTAAATCGAGATAAATTTGCTAGAATTGAGTATGAAACTAGCAAAGTTGAAGATGAAAACAAGATTCTTTCTACTAATAATTTACTGCTAATTTTAGGCTTAGCTCTATGCATAGTTGTTTTTTTGACTGCATTTATTATTAAAGGGCAAATAGCTAGAAAGAAAGAATTGCTATTAATTAAGCAAAAAGAACAAGCAAATGATGAACTATTAAGTTTGATTAAAGAATTTCAATTTGCCCTAATTCATGCTAAAGAGGAGGAACAAAATAGAATATCAAAAGAATTACATGATGGCATTGTTAATCAAATTTATGCTATTCGTATGGTTTTAGACACCTTGAATGATGAAGATGATGAAATTACAAAAGAAAAAAGAATTGTTTACATCAAAGAACTTCATAAGGTTGAATCTGAGATAAGGAGTCTTTCACATGAATTATATTCGGATTTTTCAATATATGATTCCAATTATTTATTTTTAATCCATTCCTTAATTAAAAGTAATAACGATTTAAATGAGACTGTTTTCACCGTTTCTATATCGGATTCTATTGATTGGAAAAAATACTCCTCCATTGTTAAGATAAATCTTTACAGAATTTTACAAGAACTCTTTTTAAATGTTAATAAATATGCTCAAGCAACTGTTTGTAATTTAGTTATAGTTGAGACCACTAATTTTTTGCTTATTACAGTTGAGGATAATGGGGTTGGTTTTGATAAAAATCAAATTACAGAAGGTATCGGGTTAAAAAACATAAAAGAACGTATTAAAGCAATTGATGCTTTAATTTCTATTGATAGTGAAATTGGTAAAGGAGTAAAAACTTCTATTAAAATAAACAGAAGTTTTTAGAGAAAAGCACCTAATCTTCATTGTCAAAATATAATTTTAAATAATGTAATTTCAAATGATTATCATCTAAATCATGTAACATGGGTATGCAAATAAAATTTACAATTTAAGTTAAGTAGCATTTTTCTAAATACTATTGTAAATCGTCAGCAAAAAGTGTACAAATTTATACAAAAACTAAGAGAGCGTTTTCAAAAATCATTAACTAAATACTCTCTTAGCAAAAGTCCAATTTAGTTTAAAGACGTACACATTAAAGTATCGTTATACTGGTCATGGATTTTATAATCTGACATAAATTCAGAAACCTCTTCCAATTTTAATTCTATATTAGCAACCAATACAGCTAACAATTGATACTTTCTTATTTTTTTGCTTCTGGTTTTGCAAAATCACGATACAAAACTATTTTAAAATTATTCCATTCTTTATCCAATTTGTATTTTAATTCAAAATAATTTTTATTTACTTCAACTACTTTGATAGCAGCTGATACCTCCTTCTTGGAACCGTCAGAATCAAAAAAGAAAATTATATTTCTATCACTATCTGTTAGTGTTTATATTACTTTATCTGCAAACATTTTATTTGATTTATTTTAGAAAATACAATGTGTTTTTCCTATTGCTATTTTTAAGCTTTCTTCTACTTTTATTTCCTCTGCAAATTCATTCCAACGTTTAACAGTTTGATTAACGTGTTCTATAATACCCATTCCTTTTTTAATATTCATAGCTTTCGCTACTTCCAGCAAATCTTCTTTTGTGATATTATTTCTTTTACCATTAACACTTAATGCATGCTGACTCACCCATTTATTGTTTGGATCATAAGCATGACAAATATCATAAGCAGGTGTTAATTCCCAATTTTCATCTTTTTTTAATCGAAATGAAAAATTCTTGGTATGGTCATCGCAATTTCTTGCTATTACATTAAAAACCATCCTACGGAATAATTGCTCTGCTTCTGGATAAGTCAAGTGTAGCTGTCTCATGGTTTGAAATAACTGTTCATAACTAAAGCTTCTCACTTCATTAAAATCGAAATGTTGCATGGCACATAAGGTTTGGATATGGTACTTAATATTACCACCCTCACGATCAAAACGTTTTGTCATAAAATGAGCTCTATCGTTTTCCTCCAATAGTTTACATTCCATCATATTTATCTCACATTCTCTCGCCATAAGATAATATGCCATTTCTACACGACCATATCCTTTTGATTTGCCAAATTGTGCATCACTAACCCCGTCTAATTTAATTAACCAATGCTCAAAACCTTTGGGTGCATTTGCTTGCCCCGACTTTACTTGACCTGTCTTTTCATTATATGCAATAATTGCCTTTGGACGAGCTCCACCGGCTGATGTACCAATTTTTAATATTTCCATCATTGCTTCTTGCTCTTCTTCTTGAAGATTTGTTTCAAAACCTTCTCTTTTGCTGAGCATTTTTTGGGTAATTTCAACTAAGCTATCCAATTCAATATCAAATGCTCTTTTATTGGATTTAATTTGGGAAGGTTTAAATTCAAGAGCCCCCATTCCTCTTGAACCAATAAAACAAAGTTTTTCGACAGGATTCATACTATCAGCAGGTCGTCCGTTTTGCGCTAACCATGCATTTATTAATTGATTACCATATTTGTCTGGCAATACATCGGCCAACAATCCTGGTAACCCTTTAAACGTTTCATTACCCGATAATTCTGAGAAAGTAAATATTCTTCTGCTATTTGAAAGTGGCATCTTTAATGGTGATAATTCCCATTTTTTTTGAATAAATTTTGCATCATATTCAAAACTAGCAGTATTTGCTGCTTCATTCCATAAAACTGCTCCTACATATTCATCCCAAATAAAAATATTAGCCGTTCTTATCATTACCAATCCGATTGTTTAGTATTGTCATTATCGTTATTTCTTGCTCGCTGTCTTTTTTTCTTATCTAATTTTGCCATTTCAATTGGACTTACCTGCTCTTGAATTTTGAAGTTATCCATCACATATAACAAATCTAATACTCTAAGTACTTGTAAAAGCGTTGGAACAGAACTAGCTTCCCCTTTTTCAAGTAAACTAAGCGTAGAGCGACTTATATTTGCAGCGTTAGCAATTTCTTCCTGCGTCTTGTTTTGCACTAAACGATGATGTTTTATAAATGCGCCTATAGTCTTAGCTAGTGCAGCATCGCTCATTGCAACCCAGTTTATGTATTGTTTATCATTCATAAAGTTCTTTTTTAAGTATTAATGACTGATATGTCATACAAATATAACTAAATATAATTGATTAACTGTCTGGTATTTTATTTTTTTTTCTCCAGTTTTATAATTAAAAACCTCATTTCTTTCTAAATGACCTAATTTATCATCTACTTGAAATTATAGTTTTGGTGTCTTGGATTATTTGGATTAAAAGCGACGTTTTTTTAAAAGGTTTTGATATCGGAATCTCGCTCTACTTTTGTCATACTGAATTCATTTCAGCATCTCTCTCTTTGTCATGCTGAATTCATTTCAGCATCTCTCCCTTTTGTCATGCTGAACTCGTTTCAGCATCTCATTCCTAGATCTATTTAGAACCTGAAACAAGTTCAGGTTGACAAACGTTGCGGATAAACGTTGTGTGTAAACTATGCGCAATCTTTGTCATGCTGAATTCATTTCAGCATCTCTCCCTTTTGTCATGCTGAACTCG
>CAZCIV010000178.1:0-1088 GCA_964498595.1 uncultured Flavobacterium sp. | reverse complement strand
AAACGTTGCGGATAAACGTTGTGTGTAAACTATGCGCAATCTTTGTCATGCTGAACTCATTTCAGCATCTCTCTCTCTTTTGTCATTCCGAACTCGTTTCGGAATCTCACCTCATTCCTGTCATGCTGAACTCATTTCAGCATCTCCTCTCCATAAATTTTCCCAATTAGGGTTATGCTCTTCTATCAAATTAATCTTCCATTGCCTATGCCAATTCTTCAACTGTTTTTCACGTGCAATGGCATCATCAATGTATTGAAATTCTTCATAATACACTAACATCTTTAGTTTGTACTTAGCCGTAAACTTTGAACCTTCACCTTTAATATGTCGTTCCATACGGTCATCTATACCACCCGTAACACCTATATACAAAGTTCCATTTGGTTTATTGGTTAGGATGTACACCCAGTAGTTGTGGTAACTTCTATTTGCCATATTAGGGTTGTTATATTTTAAATCTTTATCGAGATGCCGAAATGAATTCGGCATGACAAACATTGTGGATAAACGTTGTGTGTAAACTATGCGCAATCTTTGTCATGCTGAACTCCTTTCAGCATCTCTCTCCTTTTGTCATGCTGAACTCGTTTCAGCATCTCGTTTCAGCATCTCTTAACCATCTCATTACTAACTAAACGAATACGAAAGGATTAGCTTCGCTGAACTTCGTTTCGCGCACGAGCGGGGGAAAATTTCCCAGTTAGTCCTTTCCTATCTTCAAAGAATTTGCTGTAATTGAAATAAAATCAGCTGTTTCAAATGAAACGTTTACAGTAGGACAACATCCTGCATCATCTTCATCATATGCTAAAAATGCTAAAGTATAATTTCCCTTATC
The DNA here is from genome assembly GCA_964498595.1 of uncultured Flavobacterium sp. Classification (GTDB taxonomy): domain Bacteria; phylum Bacteroidota; class Bacteroidia; order Flavobacteriales; family Flavobacteriaceae; genus Flavobacterium. The sequence continues at coordinate 247 of CAZCIV010000178.1, read as the reverse complement.
ATTTTTTACAATACTTATTTCATTTCTTCCAGGTTCAGAAGAGAATTCATAATTTTTATACCCTTTAGAATGCATTTGAGATACGAGATAATCTATATCTTTTTTTGCTAATAATTTTAAGCCGTTACCCAAATCTATAACATCATTATCTTTTAATATGAGTTTTTGATATTGATCTGATATTGGATTTTGACCAGGTGACCAATAGAATCCAATTATATTTTCATTAAAACTAATATCTTTTAAT
>CAZCIV010000177.1:0-5815 GCA_964498595.1 uncultured Flavobacterium sp. | reverse complement strand
AAACATCAACAGTGTTTTACATAAATAATTGATACCTAATGGAAACGCTTCTTCGTCAAAAGGTGCGCAAAACTACAACTATATTTTTGATTTACAAAACTTTGAACAGTTGTTTTGGTGCGTTTCTAACATTTATTTATGTTTTGTAACTGATTTATTTTAAATACATTTGCCAAAATTTAATTTTATATAATGAAAAAAGTAGTATTTATAATTGTTTCTGCCCTAGTTTTATGGAGTTGTAACAATTTAAAAGACAATGAATTTGTCATTTCAGGAACAGCTGACGGAGTTAAAAACGGAGAAAAAGTATTTGTTGAAATACAAACCGAAACTGGGTTAACAGCAATGGACACTGCCGTTGTAACTGATGGAAAATTTGAATTGAGAGGAATTACTGAATCAATTGACTTAGGATTTGTTCGATTTGAAAGCGAAAATATCAATTTACCCGTAATTTTAGAAGAAGGAAAAATTACACTTACTATCGTTAAAGATTCCTTACACAAATCTACTTTAGGCGGAACTCCTAACAATCAAAAATTTCAAAAATTCAATTCTGACTCACGTGCAATTTCTGAAAAAGTAGTCAAATTTGAAAAAGATAACGGGCCAGCGATGCAACAAGCACAAATGACGCAAGATACAGCTACTATAAATAAGTTAACGAAAGAATATAAAGGTTTTCAAGATGAAATGAATGCTTATTCTAAAAAATTCATCGAACAAAACAAAGACGCCTATTTGTCTGTTCTTTTATTAGAGAATTTCCTAATGCGCCAATATTTAACCCCAGAAGAAGTAAAAACCTATTTTGACGGTTTAGATAAAAGCCTTCACGAAACTAAAAGTGGTAAAAAAATTAAATCTACTCTTGATGCCTTGACATCTGTAGTAGTAGGGAAACCTGCACCAAACTTTTCTGCGCCATCACCAGATGGAAAAACAATATCTTTAAAAGAATCACTAGGAAAGGTAACTATCATCGATTTTTGGGCATCATGGTGTGGACCATGTAGAATGGAAAATCCAAATGTAGTCGCATTATATAAAGAATTTAATCCGCAAGGATTGAACATAATCGGAGTATCTTTAGATAAAGACGCTGCAAAATGGAAAGAAGCAATTGCAAAAGATGGTTTAACTTGGACTCAAGTTTCAAATCTTAAATTTTGGGAAGACCCTATTGCAAAACAATACAATGTACAATCAATTCCTGCAACATTCATACTTGATGCTAAAGGAAACATTGTAGCAAAAGACTTAAGAGGAGATGAATTGCGAGCTAAAGTAAAAGAACTTTTAGGCATAAAATAATTCAATGTTCTAAATTATGTAAAAAATCTCCTAAAGGAGATTTTTTTATGTTTTTCATTTACAGAACATTATAAAATAGTCCATAAAATAGTAGCAAAATCCTTTGTAAGAATAAAAAACAATTCTATATTTGCAACCGCTTAGTCAAATAAGCACGTTGGTTTGGGGAGATACTCAAGCGGCCAACGAGGGCGGACTGTAAATCCGCTGGTTACACCTTCGCAGGTTCGAATCCTGCTCTCCCCACAAAAGCACTTCGGTTGAAGTGCTTTTTTTGTTTTTATTGTCGGCCTTATCTCAGGGGTACTACAACTATGGAGTATCTATGGAGTATCTATGAAGTATCTATGAAGCATCTACGGATTAGCTCTACGAAGACTTAGATAAAACAAACAACTTCAACTTTAAAAGTATTAAATGTCAAATAATAGCAAACTTTTTTGTCTTGATGGTGTATCAGACAAAAACTCTGAAACTTTAAATGTAATGCTTCCATCATTGGAAAAATTGGCTTTAGAATATCACATTACAAATGTATACCAAACCTGCGATAGCATCGAAGAATTTGAAGAATGTATATCTACATTACTTTACGAAGATCGAAACTTCCGTGATTATGAAGTTATCTACTTCGTGTTTCAAGGAAGAGACAACAATATCATAATTGACCATTATTTGTATAGCTTTGAAGAAATAGCCGAGTTCTTTGAAGGTAAACTCACTAACAAACGTATACATTTTGCGAATACGCTACAATTAGATTTAGATTCCGAAACTGCTCAATATTTTTTGGATGTAACAGGAGCTATCTCGATTTCAGGATATCGCAATCCTGCTCCTATTCTGAGCACTATAATTGATAATCCGTTCTTCTCCTTATGTCAGGAATATGATGATGCAACCGATATTGTTGAAGAATTATTCGAAAAATACGGAGCTTTAGCTAAAGGAATGGGATTTGTTTTGAATTATTAACTTCTTTACAAATACTTCGCAATTTCTTCCGCTTGAATGCTGTGATGTGAAACACGATATACTACTTCCCCATCCTTCAAAACTATAATTTGTGGAGATTGGTGTATCACATTTAATTCATCCGCTATAAAATTGGATACACTTCGATAGGAAAGTAAATCCAAATAGTTAAAATCCGCTTTCGCGGTTAATAAATCATTTCCATTAATTAAACGTTCTTTTGCATAAGCACTAATACCACAAGTTACACTATCTTTAAAAATAATTTGTGGTTTTTCATATGATTTTTGAACAATATCTTTTACTTGTTGGTCGGTTGTAATTGGATTCCAGTTTTTCATAGTTTTTTTGTTTCAGGTTTCAGGTTTTAAGTTTTGGAACACAGATTATAAAATTAGCGTAATCTTTAAAATCTTTTATGAGCTTTATTCAACGTAACGCTTCACTTATTTTTTTCTTATATGCCTTTTATGTTAAATTAACCTTTGTGTTACTTTTGCAATAAATCTAAGAACTACAAGACAACATCGAACACCCTACTTTATTTCGTGCCCAATCTGGTCGTTTAGCAAACCATTTCTCATTTTGTGGTTGCTCATCGTAAGGATGTTTTAGTAACTCATGAAGTTCATTAATTAAAGAATAATCTTCCTTCTCAGCCGCATCGATAGCTAATTGTGCCATGTAATTACGTAATACGTATTTTGGATTCACTTTATTCATCCTAACTTTTCTATCTGTATCAGAAATAGAATCTTCATTTAACTTTTTAAGATAAGCTTCCATCCAATTGAACCAACTAGTTTTTATTGTTGTCACTATAGCATCCGATTGATAAAAAGCATATTCTATTTTTGATAAGGCAATTTCGGGCGAATCTGATTTTAAAACATTAGCTAAATTGCGATAGAAAATTGTCATATCTGTTTCAGAAGCCGTTAATAACGTTGTCAATTCATCCTGAAAATCGGTATCATAATCTGAAGTTAATCCCAATTTCTCCTGCATCATCAATGGAAATTTCGCGTCAAAACGATGACTGTAACTATTCAAAATAGTTTCCATAGCTGGAATATCTTCAATCAAAGGATATAAAGCATTTCCTAATTGAATCAAATTCCACAACGCAATATCAGGTTGGTTTCTGAATCGGTAACGTTTTCCTTCAGCATCGGTTGTGTTAGGAGTCCAATCAGGATTATAATCTTCTAACCAACCATAAGGACCGTAATCAATTGTGAGTCCTAAAATCGACATATTATCCGTATTCATAACACCGTGAACAAAACCTACACGTTGCCATTCTACTATCATATCCACCGTTTGGTTCACTACTTCTTGATAAAATGCCAAATACTTTTCTTTTCCTGTCTCTTTAATTTGTGGATAGAAATGGTGAATCGTGTAATCTGATAATGCCTTTAAATTTGGCAAATCTTTTCGAGCCGCTAACAATTCGAAATTTCCAAAACGAATAAACGAAGGTGCTACTCTACACACCACCGCTCCGTCTTCATATGCTGGATTTCCATTATATAAAATATCACGTAATACTTTATCACCAGTGGTTACTAGAGACAATGAACGCGTTGTGGGAACTCCCAAATGAAACATCGCTTCACTACACAAATGTTCCCGAATAGAAGAACGCAATACTGCTAAACCATCCGCATTTCGTGAATAAGGAGTTTCTCCTGCTCCTTTTAATTGTAGTGCCCAACGTTTCTTATTGTTTATAACTTCAAACAAATTAATGGCCCTACCATCACCTAATTGTCCCGCCCAATTCCCAAATTGATGTCCGGCATACGCCATTGCAAAAGGTTGGGTTTCTGGTAATACTTTACTACCTGAAACCACCTCTAAAAACTCTTTAGATGCAACATCATCTTTAGATAAACCAATCAACTCAGCTACTTCAGCCGTAACATGAAGTAATTTAGGATTGCTGGGAACACGAGGCGTTACAAATGAATAACAAGCTCCAAAAACTTGTCTTCGAGTATTTGAAGTATCCGTATCAGCGGTTAACTCTTTGTTAAACGTATCGTTTAGGTGTAATTTCATGTTATCGGGTAAAAACTAAGGTGTTTCCTTTAGACAAATTAGCATCAAAGGCATACCCTTCGTAATTGAATTGTTTTAAATCGTCAATCGTTTCTGCATTGGTATCAATAATATATCGAACCATCAAACCTCTTGCCTTTTTCGCATAAAAACTGATCATCTTTAGTTTTCCGTCTTTGTAATCTTTAAATTCTGGAGTAATAACTGGAACTTTTAAAGCTTTTGCATCAACCGCAGAGAAATACTCATTGCTAGCTAAATTCAAAAATAGCTCATCGGTTTCTAACTCGTCGTTTAAAGCTTTAGTGAGTTTCTTTTTCCAAAATTCATATAAGTTTTTATTTGCACTGATAGGCAATGAAGTTCCCATTTCCAATCGATACGGCTGCATTAAATCGAGCGGTTTTAATATACCATACAAACCCGATAAAATTCTTAATTTTTCTTGTAAAACAGCTATTTTATCCGCTGGAATTGAATATGCATCCAATCCCGTATACACATCACCATCAAAAGCATAAACTGCTGGGCGCGCATTTTCTGAAGTAAAAGGCAAGGCCCAATTTTGATTGCGTTCCCAATTCAAATCGGCCAACTTTTCCGAAATATCCATTAACTCCATTAGCTCTTTAGGCTTCTTTTTTTTGAGCGTTTTTTGAATGGTTTCCGCTTCTTTTAAAAACAAACTTTCTGTGTATTCTTTTATCGGTAGTGGTGATTCAAAATTTAAGGATTTGGCTGGAGATACTACGATTTTCATGACTTTTATTAAGGTATTAAACTTACACTTTCAAAAGTACGAAAATTAGTGGATATGAGATTTAGTTAACAATAAATAATAATTATAACACCATTAGGAATAAAAAAATCCCGAATAAATCGGGATTAAGAATGTCTGAAAAATTTTTTTATTATCTTCTTGTGAAAACTTGTATAAATGTTTCTCCAGAAAAAACAATTTTCACTTTTAAAGTTGTAGCATTCAGTGTTACAATTTCTGCGGTTGCAATCTCGCCTCCAAGATTAACAGTTAACGAGTTTCCTGACTTAGTCCACGTTCCTTGGCTCAAATCTTGAGTACAATTCGTATCAAAATAGTAATCTTTCATTACACCACCTGCTAGAAATTCTGTGTAGTCTTTTTGTGAACTGCATTCATGCTCGTAAGGAGCTAAAACCTCTTGTCCTCCAACAATTGCACCTTCTTGAGAGTATTCCCATCTACCTTCTAGTCCAGTTGAAGAAGATGAAGAATCATCATCTTTACTACAAGAAGTTAAACCTAACACCAATGTTGAAACGAAAAGAAATAAAATTTTTTTCATGAGTAAGTAATTTTTTATAGATTAATAATTTAATTGCCTCTTCATAACCTTTTTCATCTAAAAAATCTGAGATTACTATGCATATACCGGGCTTTTTTACTTTTAATACGAATTTTTTTACAGATTCATTT
>CAZCIV010000176.1:0-5861 GCA_964498595.1 uncultured Flavobacterium sp. | reverse complement strand
TAGGCTGATCTACATTACAACCTCTTAAAACTGCAATATGATAAGACAATAATTGCAACGGAATCGTTGTTAACAGAGGCGTAAATGGTTCATTTGTCTCAGGGATTTCAATTACGTGATCTGCTAAAGCTTTTACTTGTGTGTCTCCTTTAGTCACCACTGCAATAATTTTTCCACTTCTTGATTTAATCTCTTGAATGTTACTTACTACCTTATCATAATGTCCTTTGTTTGGTGCAATTACAATTACTGGCATTTGCTCATCAATTAAAGCTATCGGGCCGTGTTTCATCTCTGCTGCTGGATATCCTTCAGCATGAATGTATGAAATTTCTTTTAATTTCAATGCACCTTCCAAAGCAACTGGGAAGTTATATCCTCTACCCAAATACAAGCAATTTGTTGCATCTTTATAAATTTCAGCTATTTGTTTAGCAACATCATTAGAAGCCAAAGCTTCTTGAACTTTTTCAGGAATCAATTCTAATTCTAATAAATAGCGTTGATAATCAGAATTATTCATGGTTCCTTTAGCTTTTGCTAAACGAAGAGCAATTAAGGTAAGGATTGTAATTTGTGTAGTAAATGCTTTTGTTGAAGCCACCCCGATTTCAGGTCCAGCGTGGGTGTAAGCACCAGCATGTGTTTCTCGAGAAATTGAAGAACCTACTACATTACAAACTCCAAATACGAAAGCTCCGTTTTCTTTAGCCAACTTAATCGCTGCTAATGTATCCGCTGTTTCACCTGATTGCGAGATTGCTATTACAACGTCATCTTTATTGATAATGGGATTTCTGTAACGGAATTCTGAAGCATATTCTACTTCAACAGGAATTCTAGAAAACTCTTCAATGATGTATTCTGCAACTAATCCTGCGTGCCATGACGTTCCACAAGCAACAATTAAAATTCTTTTTGCATTTAAGAATTTTTCTAAATTGTCTTCAACACCAGACATTTGAATAATTCCTTTGTTAGCCAAAAGTCTTCCTCGGTAAGTATCTTTGATTACACTTGGTTGCTCATAGATTTCTTTCATCATGAAATGATCATATCCTCCTTTTTCAATCTGCTCCAAGTTTAACTGAAGCTCTTGAATGTAAGGGTCAACCAAAGAGTCATCTTTGATTTTTCTAACTTTTAATGGTTTATGCAAACGCACTATCGCCATTTCTTCATCTTCTAAATAAATAGCATTAGAAGTATATTCTATAAACGGAGTAGCATCTGAAGCAATAAAAAATTCTTCATCTCCAATTCCAATAGCTAACGGACTACCCAAACGAGCAGCAACAATTTCATCTGGTTTTTCTAAATCAATTACCGCAATAGCATAAGCTCCTACAACTTGATTCAAAGCGACCTGAACAGCCTTTCCTAGTTTACAATTTTCTTTTTTCTTAACGTCTTCAATCAAATTAATTAACACTTCTGTATCCGTATCCGATTTAAAAGTGTAACCTCTTTTAATTAATTCTTGTTTTAATGGCTCATAATTTTCAATTATTCCATTGTGAACAATAACCAATTTACCCGAATTTGAAAAATGGGGGTGCGAATTAACATCATTAGGAACTCCATGAGTAGCCCAACGCGTATGTCCCATACCTACATTTCCAATCGTATTTTTATCTTGCTGTGCTTTATTTTCTAGGTCAGAAACCTTCCCTTTAGTTTTTGATAATTTTAATTCTTTACCATCATATAAAACAACACCAGCACTATCATATCCTCTGTACTCTAAACGATGCAATCCCTTAATAATAACTTCATAAGCACTTCTATGGCCTATATATCCTACAATTCCACACATAACTCTAATTTGGTTTAGTATAATAAATTTTTAAATTTAACCTTTTGTCATTTGGGACATTTGGGTGACTTCCATATAAAATGGTTCCTAAAGGATTTAAAACTGAAGCCAAGGGAAGGTTACCAAATGTGTTGGTTTGTCTGTCAACAAAAGTAGCAACTGATGAGATGCTAATCGATTCTGTAACAGCGATACCCAATCTAACGTTTTCGTTGTAATTCCCTTGATTGTTTACTTTAAGAATTCTTTTTATATGTTCGGTTAAGCGTATGGTATATTTTATTCCTTTTTTATCTCCCGTGGTTTCCGTTTCCAAAATTCCTCCAAAAACAAATTTATCATTTTTTGGATTAATCGCCGTAGAAGTATCAAAAGTATAGTCTACTAAAACAGAATTATTAGTAGCATCATAAATGAAAATTCTTTTAGGTTCTGTAGCTGCTGGCACATTTGCCATACCATTTGGCGTAGATTGATCTACGTAAAAAGTCAGCTTTACATCATTAATTAACCAATTTTGAGTAGCAATTTCATTTCTTAAAGATTGCAATTCACCATTGCTAAACAAATCAACAAAAGCCATAGAGCCATTTCCTCCTCCTTTAATAAATAGTCTTTCGTCATTGGTAGCGTCCAAGCCTGCTTGATATTCTTGAGAAATAGCATGCTCAAGGAAATTAATGGAGTTACATCTTATCGCCTGAGAGGCATCGTACCCAATTTCTAAGCTGAATTCTTTTCTTGTTCTGTCTGGATTAGGATTTTCTGTTGTAGGTTCCACTGAAGATTTATAGAGTATTTTAAGTTCAGCCTTTGAAAAATCTATCATAGCTAAAGCTCCTTGTCCAGGATTGATTTCTTCAACCTCAAACAAAAGTCCTCTAAAGTAATTTTTAAAAAGATCGTTATTAAAAAGATTACCAGAAGTGGTAGCATCTAATATTTTTTGTTGGAAAAAACTATTTTTTAAATCCAACCAAATTCCAGGCGCTTTTCTTTCTTTAACCACGCGAAGAGTTAAATCATTTTGGTTTGCTAAAACTTGTCCATCACTCCCCACATACAAACCAGCTCCATTAGTTTTGTAAATGATTATTTCTTTTTTATCAAAGAAAAATTCATCGTTCTGAGCAACATTACTACTGTTATTCAAAATCTCAGTTCCTTTGAAGGGATCCATTAAAACTGATTTTTCGTCACTGAAATACTTTTGAGCGGTTTCAAAATTATTTACAGGGTCAAAATCTCTTATGACATATCCGTTTTCAACAACTTTTAATCTAAATTTACCAGTTTCAGGATTCCCATAAATAGAGTCGAGAGTAAAAGTTCTGTCGCCATTAGTTTCGGTAGTCACATCAGAATCTACAAAATATGGAACGTATAAATATACAGAATCAACTACAGGATTGTGTCCAAAAGAAGGATTTTCGTTAATTAATTTCACTTGAGAAACATAATGCGCTTTTGTAACACCAAACTTTGGATTGTTAAAAACACCTAAAGCATTAAGAGGTAGATTATTGGTTTGTACCGCTTCGGTTTTTTGAGTAAATGCATTTATATTTTGAACTTCTCTTACTTCTAAAGCAAAATCACCATCGGCAATCACATCTGAATCAATAGAATTAAAATCTTTATCACATGCAACCAACAATAAAAATAGAAATGCTATAGAAGCTATTTTAAAAAAACTTTTTTTCATAATGGTAAAACCCTTTTATAGTAAATGATTCTTGATAAAAGAAGTATAGGCTTCTTTAATAGTGTCTTTGGGAGCGAAAGGTAAAAAAGGTTTATTCGAACTTTCTATAAATTTTGTTAAAGTTGAGGACAAGACTTCGGAACCCGCAACTACTGCATCAGAGTGAGCAATAGAGACTTTCATTAAATTTTCAAAAGTAGGTGATTCTAGTTCTGAAACTGCTTCTTTACTTATGTTGTCAAACAATACTTTGTTGATAAATTCTTTATCTAATTCTCCTTCAAAACCCTGTTCATAAACAGATGTAACAATTTTAGTTTCAGCAAATATACCTTCGTTTTTGTAATAATGCTTTAAGTAAACTGGTAACATTGCTGCCATCCAACCATGAACATGAATTACATCTGGAACCCAATTTAGTTTTTTCACAGTTTCTACAACCCCTTTGGCAAAGAAAATAGCGCGTTCGTCATTATCAGGATACATAACTCCATCCTCATCAGTAAATGTTGCTTTTCTTTTAAAATACTCGTCGTTGTCAATAAAATAAACTTGGATTCTTTCTTTTGGTATAGAAGCAACTTTAATAATAAGAGGCATATCCATATCGTTAACCACTAAATTCATTCCTGATAAACGAATAACTTCATGCAACTGGTGTCTTCTTTCATTAATATTACCATACCTTGGCATAAAAATACGTATTTGACCTCCCAATTCATTAATCATTTTCGGCATTTCATACGACTGTAACGACACTTCGTTTTCAGCTAAATAAGGCACCACTTCAGATGATACATATAATATCCTCTTGTCTTCCATAATGTATTCTAGTTAATTATTGGTTTAAAAAACCATGCAAAATTACAAAATTTTATGGATTTATCTACTAAAATAGTAAGTTTGCACCTGATTTAATCAAGATATAAATGCTCATTTTTAATAAAAAGTCTGATTTAAGCGCTTTTTTAAGCCCTTTAATCCATCAAAATAAATCCATTGGTTTTGTTCCAACTATGGGCGCTTTACATAAAGGACACCTGTCGTTACTAGAGAAATCACTTTCTGAAAACGATGTAACCGTAATGAGTATTTTTGTAAATCCTACTCAATTTAATAATGCGGAAGACCTCGATAAATATCCGAGAACATTAGAACGTGATGTACAAATTATGAAAGAACTTAATGACAACATCATTGTTTACGCACCTGAAGTAGCCGATATTTACGAAGGAAATACCGTTTCGGAAAACTTTAATTATGACGGTCTAGAAAATCAAATGGAAGGCAAACACCGTCCAGGGCATTTTGATGGTGTAGGGACTATTGTAAAAAGATTGTTTGAAATCATAAAACCCAATAAAGCATATTTTGGAGAAAAAGACTTCCAACAATTACAAATTGTTAAGAAATTAGTAACTAAGTACAACATCCCTGTAGAAGTAATTGGTTGCCCTATTCATCGCGAAACTAATGGTTTAGCTATGAGTTCAAGAAACGAAAGATTATCTGTTGAGGCCAAAGAAAAAGCGGCTGTTATTTTTCAAATCTTAAATACCGCTAAAGCGTTTTTTCAAAATAATTCAGTCGAAAACACCATACAATTTGTAGAAAACGAATTCAAAAAACATCCTGAATTTGAATTGGAATATTTTGAAATTGCTGATGAAACAACACTTTTGCCTATTTCTGAAAAAGAAGCCAACAAAAAATACCGAGGTTTTATAGCAATTTTTATAGAGAATATTCGATTAATTGATAATATTTCACTAAATTAATTACCTTTGCATCATGCAAATTCAAGTAGTAAAATCAAAAATTCATAGAGTTACCGTAACAGGTGCCGATTTGAATTACATTGGAAGTATCACTATCGATGAAGCTCTTATGGAAGCTTCTAACATTATTGAGGGTGAAAAAGTTCAAATCGTTAACATCAACAATGGTGAACGATTAGAAACTTATGCTATCAAAGGACCAAGAAATTCAGGTGAAATAACCCTTAACGGACCAGCAGCAAGAAAGGTGCATCGCGGCGATATCATTATCATCATTTCGTACGGAATTATGGGCTTTGAAGAAGCAAAAAAATTCAAACCAACTTTAGTGTTTCCAAACGAAAAAGATAACTCTTTAACGTAATTTGAAAACCCGTATCAGAAAATTTTTAAGCCTAACTATCCCTTTGTTAATTGGGTTAGGTATTATCTATTATCAATACACAACACTTTCATCTGACGAATTAGAAAAAATTAAAATCAGCTTCATAAAAGCCAATTATTTTTACATTTATTTATCACTATTTATTGCCCTTTTTGGTTTTTGGTCAAGAGCATACCG
>CAZCIV010000175.1:2197-5887 GCA_964498595.1 uncultured Flavobacterium sp. | reverse complement strand
AGTGGCGAACTTCGGAACTGCATATTTTCTGTTAAAGATAATATTTCTTGCGAAAGATAAACGTGAATTTACCACATATTTCGCCATTTTTGCAAACTGCTGTTACCTGCTGTGTTTTTTTTAAATCAGTTTAAATTTTAGTTTAGTAGATTGTTTCTAAATATCTTACAAATTGTAGCAATTTAATTTCAAACTCTGTTGAGGGTTTATTTCCATAAGTAGTTATTTGACTACTCCCTTTTGGATTGTATTTGAACGAAATGTTATGTTTGCTTGTCTTTATTTCTTTTACATTATTTAATGAAATTACTTCTTCAGAACCATAAATATCTACAACATTATCTTTTCTGGGTATCATTTTATGAATGAGTTCATAGGTTTTATTATTAAAATCTAAGTTTATTTTAATTTCAAAATCGACATTTGCACTTTTCGAGCCGCTTCCGGTCGCTACTTTTACAACTCCCATTCTATTGTATAATTTTTCTATTTCTTTTGCCATATTTAGGGCTTTATTTTTAATCTCATCTTCCTCTTTTTTGGCGGTAAAATTAGAGAGCTGCTGTTCGTTGCCTGCATTGCTATTTATAACCCCTTTTATTTTATAAACATCTCTGGTTTTATCAAATAAACCTTCATCTTCGGAATAATTTTTAAACCATATTTCACAATTTTCTTTTATTGATTTTGCTAATTCTAAATTTGGTTTTGCTTCAAAAGTTTTGAATTGAGAAACAATACGCAAATGCAAAATTGGAGGATTGATTTTGCCAAAGTTTTGTTCTGCCTCGCTTAGTTTTTCAAGGGCTAGTTCATAATTATTGTTGTTGTAAGCTTCTTCAGCTTCCTCAAAAGCTAATTTTGCTAAGGTAATGTTTTGTGCAGATGAACAAAAGGAAACTGCTAAAGCGAAAATTAGAATTAGTTTTTTCATACCTATTCAACTGTTTTTAAAAGTTCTATTAATTTGAGTAGTTTATCTTTTATTCTATGACCTAAAGCAGTCCAAATACTTTCACGTTTACGATATAAATCGGTTTTATTATTGTGTATAATATAAATATAACTATTTGTAAACTGAACCTCTCTAATATCATCTAAACTAGCTGTTAAATAATGATTTATACTTAGTGCCTTTGTCTCTATTAAATAGCTTTTATTAATAAAATCAATTTTTATTTCAAAAATTAAGTCTCTATCATAATCTGTTTCTTTTTGTGCCGTTTTGTAATCTTCCTCAATTTCTTTTGCTAATGAAATAACCAAATCTCTTTTTTCCTTAACCTTAAATTCTTTTAAATAATTATCAAAATCACCTTCTGTTTTTACCGTCTTCCATTTTTCATCAATATTATATACTTCTTTAATTTTTTCAAATGCTTCGGTGTCATTGGAATAGTTTGAGAGAAATGAAGCACAGTTACTTTTTAGTTTCTGCAAAAGTGTAAAACTCGGTTTTTGTGTTAGCAGTTTGTCTTGGTTGATAACCCTTAAATATAAAATAGGTAGGTTTATTTGTCCGAAAAATTCTTCGGCTTTTGATAGTTTTTCAAGAGCCAGTTCGTAATTACTGTTGTTGTACGCCTCTTCTGCTGCTTCAAAATTTATTTTGGCTAAGGTGGTGTTTTGGGCAGTAAGGCTTAAGGAAATACCTAAAAGGATAGTTAAGAATATTTTTTTCATTCTATAGTTTCTAATAGTTTTACTAATTGAAGTAGTTTGTCTTTAAGAACTTTTCCGTGTACGGTTCTTATGGTTTCAGTTGTGCTACCCAGCTGATTTTTTTGGTTTTTATGAAATACTATTTTACTACTTTTAAATTGGACTTCTTTGATGTCATTTAAAAATACTATATCCCAAACATTTCCATTTTCCGACCTCTGTAAAAGATATGTTTTGGTGTTAAAATCAAAACCAAAATCAATTTTCGCGTTACTTGAATTTTTTCCTACGGTAGTTTCAACTATTGTTTGGTAATCTTGCTCAATTTCTTTGGCAAGAGCAATAGCCTTTTCTCTGTTTTTATTATTGTCTAAACCTTTTAAAAAGGTTTCAAAATCAGCTTCGGTTTTATAGTTACTCCATCTTTCATCAATGTTGTAAACCTCTTTGATTTTTTCAAACGCTTCCGAGTCATCAGAATAGTTGGAGAGAAATGAAGTGCAGTTATTTTTTAGTTCCTGCAAAAGTGTGAAACTTGGCTTTTGTGCTAACAGTTTGTCTTGGTTGATAACCCTTAAATATAAAATAGGCAGGTTGATTTGTCCGAAAAATTCTTCGGCTTTTGTTAGCTTTTCAAGAGCCAATTCATAATTACTGTTGTTGTAAGCTTCTTCAGCAGCTTCAAAGTTGATTTTGGCTAACGTGGTGTTTTGGGCATTTAATGAGAAAGAAAATGCTAATGCGAAAATTAGAATTAGTTTTTTCATACCTATTCAACTGTTTTTAAAAGGTCTATTAATTTGAGTAGTTTATCTTTTATTCTATGACCTAAAGCGGTCCAAATACTTTCACGTTTACGATATAAATCGGTTTTATTATTGTGTATAATATAAATATAACTATTTGTAAACTGAACCTCTCTAATATCATCTAAACTAGCTGTTAAATAATGATTTATACTTAGTGCCTTTGTCTCTATTAAATAGCTTTTATTAATAAAATCAATTTTTATTTCAAAAATTAAGTCTCTATCATAATCTGTTTCTTTTTGTGCCGTTTTGTAATCTTCCTCAATTTCTTTTGCTAATGAAATAACCAAATCTCTTTTTTCCTTAACCTTAAATTCTTTTAAATAATTATCAAAATCACCTTCTGTTTTTACCGTCTTCCATTTTTCATCAATATTATATACTTCTTTAATTTTTTCAAATGCTTCGGTGTCATTGGAATAGTTGGAGAGAAATGAAGCACAATTACTTTTTAGTTCCTGCAAAAGAGTGAAACTCGGTTTTTGTGTTAGCAGTTTGTCTTGGTTGATAACTCTTAAGTATAGAATGGGCAGGTTGATTTGTCCGAAAAATTCTTCGGCTTTTGATAGTTTTTCAAGAGCCAGTTCGTAATTACTGTTGTTGTACGCCTCTTCTGCCGCCTCAAAGTTGATTTTGGCTAAGGTGATGTTTTGGGCATAAGTATAAAGAGAAAAACAAAAAAGAACTAAAAAAAATCTAATTTTCATAATCATTGATTTGTTGCTGTTAATAAGTTAATCAGGATTAATAATTTGTCTGCTATTTTAGTACCATGAATAGTATTAATTCTTTCCTTTAAACCATAAACTTCTGTCTTTTTGTTATGATGTACAATCATTTTGTTTAAATCGGTTTCAAGTAACTTTACATCATTTAAATGGACTTTAAAAGTGATGTCTTGATTTTGTTTTTTAGTTAACAGGAAAGTATTACTATCAAAATTTAAAAGAAATTCAATGGAATGACTTCCGTTGCTTCCAACGTTGATATCTTTACTGCCAGCATAAGGGTAATTATTTAATGCATTTAAATAATCCAGTTCTATTTCTTTGGCAAGCGCTATAATTTCCTCTCTCTTTTGCTTAACCTTAAATTCTTTTAAATAATTTTCAAAATCTGCTTCGATTTTTATCTTATTCCATTTTTCATCAATGTTATACACGTCTTTGATTTTTTCAAACGCTTCCGAGTCATCAGAATAGTTGGAGAGAAATGAAGT
>CAZCIV010000175.1:0-2097 GCA_964498595.1 uncultured Flavobacterium sp. | reverse complement strand
CAGTTTGTCTTGGTTGATAACTCTTAAGTATAGAATGGGCAGGTTGATTTGTCCGAAAAATTCTTCGGCTTTTGATAGTTTTTCAAGAGCCAGTTCGTAATTACTGTTGTTGTACGCCTCTTCTGCCGCCTCAAAGTTGATTTTAGCTAATGTGATGTTTTGTGCTGTTAGGCTTAAGGAAATACCTAAAAGTATAGTTAAGAATATTTTTTTCATAAAGTAAATATTTATTTGTCCCAATATTTGTCAGTTTCGGTTTTAGTTTTTGGTTGGTTCGTTTTTTCAGTCTTGTTCCAATAATCCATTTCGTTACTGCTTGCAGAAGATTTTGAATATTCGAACGAAACAAGCGTTATGTTGGCATCACTGTTTTTAAAAGTTGTAATGGCTTGTTCCAACGCATTCAGTGCCTCATCATAGGTTGTCCAATAGCCAGCAACCATTTCATTAAAAGGAGAAATATTCGTCGCTTTTTGAGCAATGTCTTTTTTGTATGGCCAGGTTCCGTCACTATATTTTTTAATTTCAAAAGGAGCATTACTGATAAATACTTTCATAGCGCTTTTGTCAATGTTATCATTATCAATGGCGTAAATAAAACAATAAATGGTATTGGTTTCAATCTTAGTTGTTGATTTTGGTAATTCAACATTTTGATATGCACTAATTACCTGATTTCTTAATAAAAGTCTTTTTTGACGAATTTCTTCTTCTAATCGTTTTTGTTCGGCAATACGTCTTGCTTGTTCTTCTCTTTTTGCCTTAGCTTCTGCGTTTCCTAATAGTATTGCACTTAAACCTCCAGTAATTAAACCTTCATTAATTTGCCCTGTCGCCAAAGTTGCACCAAGTCCTTTTGAAGCTGTAGCAAGCGCCCCATTCTCTCCGTGCAAAGTTGATAAATTAGCATCTTTCATAATTTCGTTGGTTAGTTGTTGGTTCACCTCATATTTTACTTGGCTGTTGTATTCTTTTGTGAGAACCTCAAGGTTTTTTTTGTTGGTTTCAGATGGATTTAATTGGTATGCTTCTCTTGCTTTTTGCATTGCAGCATCTTTGTCACCTTTTGCCATATCAGCAAAGGCATTGCTCATTTTTGTGTTTGAAGCATTTATTTTTGCATTTTTAGCTGCCGCTTCATCATTTTTAGAAGTAGTAGCAGACGTTGTTTTTGGCTCTCCCCAATAATCGGTTTTTGTATTTGCCGTTTGGTTGAAGTTGTTTTGTTGATTTTTGAGATATTGGTCTCGTTCTTCTCTTTCTTGTTGTGTTTTGGCTGTGGCTCTCATTTCTTCATTTTCAATTTCTTGTAAACGGTCAATCTCATCATGAAGAAAATCCAGCCCTTCAATTTCGCAAATGCCAACAATACGGGAAGTAAAGGTATGAGTTGCCCCTTTTTTTAGATCTGTTACAGAATTTCCATGGCTCTCGTGTGCACTAAAGCAAGCATCTGTTTTGTTGACCCCATCAAAAGTAGTAGGACTTGCCTCACCTACGATGCGTAAAGAAACAACTTTTACCCCACGAAAAGCATTGGCAAGTTGTCCATTGAAAGAGTTTGTAGTGTAGGTTTTCCCTTTATAATTATAATTGGCAGAAGTAACATTGCTTGTAATATTGCCAATTGACCAAACAGGATATCCAGCACCTGTGACGCTTGGTTTTATCTCGCTGCCAATGTGAGTAATTACACCAAATGTGATTCCATTTTTTGTAAAAGAATTATTCTGTTGTGCAACAAGAAAAAATGGTAAAAAACAAACCAATAAGAGTATATATTTTTTCATATTTTTTTTAATCAATAGATTATTTATAATTATACGTCGGAATCCTTAATAGTGCAATTTAATAATTTTTTCTGTCTGTCAAACCGTATTGTAGCGGTTTTCTTCTTTGTGCGTGTTCGTAACATAGCAGGTAACGTTCTGCGGCTTAAAAATGTGGCGAAAACCCAACACCAAGCCTTCACAAATATAACCAAAACTTTAAATTAAACAACTGTACCATTTCAAAAATTCCCGAAACCAGCCATATTTTTTAAACCGCTGTGCATGTTGCACAACTCAAATATACAAAAACTTGCATAGCAATAGT
>CAZCIV010000174.1:0-5905 GCA_964498595.1 uncultured Flavobacterium sp. | reverse complement strand
AGACCAGAGCAATGATAATAGGCGACACAGAGGAAGTACTAAAGGCTCATTATACCGAAAAAAACATAACAATACTTGCTGAAGCTATGAGAAAATACAGCGAAAGTCTAAAAAACAAATAAGAAAAGGCTGCCCGATCGTCCAAGCAGCCTTAACACCCATCCATGAAAAAATACAGCCTCAGAAATTAATGTTTTAAAAAGAACCTGTGTGTTGGTTCAAAGTATCTTGAATTTTGCTTTTTAACAAGCCAATTTCGTGTTTGTGTTGTAAATGTTGCTGGTGGCACACCAAGTCGGATAAGATTGTTTATTCCTGCAATAACCTTTAAATAGTTTTCCCAAAATTGTATTTCTTCATCACTTTCTGCATATATCCTAAACTTATCGGTTGCAGCTTCAAGAAGTTCATCACTGATTTGTAAAAATCCGTTTTCGTCCAAACATCCAACCTCTAGAAAAAGATTAATCTTTTCAACATTCACAGGGGTTAGCATATTCAGTATTGTTTGGTAATTCAAGTCTAAAAGGGAAAAAACCTTTTCCGGAGACACTTCAACACCGAAAAACTTTGTTGATGTTTCTGGAAGTTTTGAAATTAAATAACCAACGGGGTTTTTCAGCAAAGTTTTAAACTCTGAAATTTCACTAAGGGAATTAATTTCTAGTGTATCAAGATGATAAAGTAAATCATGTGCGAGTAAATAGCCTTTGTTAATCTTGGCTTTGTACATACTTATTTCATAAGCACTCTCGTAAATAAGTTTCTTTTCCATTTTCTTAGATGTTTTTATCAACGTATTGATTATGTGGGAGCTTGTTGATTATATCCCAATTCGGATTTGTTGTTTTCATTGTCGTTTTTGGTGCTTTGCCTAACTTCTCAGCATAAACAACAATATCTAAGGCAACATTATGTCCGGTAACTTTTTCGATTCCTGCAAGGTTCCCGTTTCCGTTTACCTCGATCACATAAGGTTTGTCTTTGTCCTTACTGTCTCTTATTATATCCACAGCACAAACATCTAATCCAACAGCAGCAGCAGCATTAATAGCCATTGTTTCTTCTTCAGATGTTAGTTTAACCTTTTCGCCCTGATGAGAAATAGAGTAATTTGAGCGAAAATCCTTATCCAGTGCAAAACGCTTGTAAGCAGCAGATACTTTCCCATCCACAACGTAAATTCTTAAATCAGTTTTTGGCTGGCCGGAATCAATGAATTTTTGCAAAACAAGGTTAATTCCTGACTTGCTGAATGCTCCAAGTGTTGTACTTATTCCAAGCTCATCCGATAGAATGAAAACTCCGGCCCCCTGACTCCCGTTTGTTGTTTTGCATACTAAAGGAGGTCCATCAAGTGACTTAGATATAAATGAAAAATCGACTGGCTTTGAGCTGAACAGGCTCCGGATTGTGCGTACTTTTCCCTGGCTTAAGAATTGACTTGTCAAAAACTTGTTGCTGGCAATACGTAACCCCAAAGCGTTTGATGTTGTTGGCACTCTCATATTGCCGCTAAGATGCTCCGTAACGACACATCCATATTCAAAGACACTTGCCCCTGCAAAGCGTGGTATGACACAATCAAAGGACTTGGCACTGACTCTTACAGCATCTTCTTCTCCATCTTTGAGGTATATCCGATCATGGCCGCTTTGTATTTCGGACACATAGCATATAAAATCACTTGGTTGTTTAACCGTGACTTCATGGCCTCTTTTCTTTGCTTCTTCCTCAATTCTTCTTACTGAATAGGATGAGGGTGAACCTGTAAGGATTAAAATGTTCATCACTTTTTATTTATGTTGCTACAAAGTAATGATTTTGGCCATGTTCAAAAAAGGACAATTTTCGGACGTTTTTAAAGTTCTGATATATAGCACATTAAACCATTAAGTTCTTTTCAGTTTATTTTTCTTAGAAAAATGGCCATAAAAAACAGTGCTTAAAACAGTCAAAAACGGGCTGGCCGGCTGGCATATATCCTTGTTTTTTTTCGTGTTGTGACATGCTTAGACTTAGGGCATGCGCGGGGATATTCATACACTTTTAAAGCCTTTTTTTTCGTTTTTCGTAAAATAAGAATGAGTGAATGAGCTGTTATTTAATCTATTACAGCTCATTCACTCAAAAATTAAACCGAACATTACTTTTTAGACGGTGAAATTTGCCACAAAACATCAAATTTTGAGTAGAAATTTTTGAATTAACCGGACGGAATAACGCAAATTGTCGGCTCTTTCCGGTGCTAACTTAAAGAACTCCGGATTTGTCATTGCAAGGCTAAAAAGCTCATCCAGATCATCAATAAGATCATTTGTTGATGTGTCAGTTTTTAAGTTTTTGATTTCTTCCAAAATCTGACTGTTTTTTGTTTCTGTTTCCATTGTGAAAAATGTATTAAATTTATAATGAGGTTAAAAAGTCGTTAAAATCTTTGTGATGTGGGTATAATTGTTTTGATCTGTCAACACTGTTTGAATATGCTTTGATTAACTGTGAAGTTGCTGAATGTCCTGCCTGGTCGTTATCCAAAAATAAATTGATGTTTATACCTGGAACAAACAGCTTGCTTGCTTTTTGAATATTCGATAAGCTATTGAGTACAACAGATGTGTTTTTCAACTTCCAAGTTTTAAAGTAAGTGAGGGCACTCATATAATCGAAAAACCCCTCAAAAACATTGATGTCGGTTCCTCCCGGTACTGTGGTAATGTCTTTTATTCCCTCAGTGCTGACAAATCTCTTTTGTCCGGTTCCTCTGAGGTCGAAGCCTCCGGAATCGTTTTTCCATGCAAGATTGATCTTTTTTGCATCATTGATATAATAACATGCCTGGAATAAATTGGCTTGCTTTGACCAAATTTCCTTTGGTATTTTGCGATAAGCTAAGTAGTTGATAAGGTCAATTTTCGTAATGGGTCGGGTTGAGAAACCGTCTCGCTTATTGGAAATAGTTTGTTTCTCATAAAAAGAAAAATTTGAATCCTTTATTTGAGTTGTCTGAAGTTTTTTCAGTGCTTCATGAAAGCTAAGTCCGTGAATTTTTTGAACAAGGTTTACAATGTCACCGGCTTTGTCGTCTAATCCGAAATCCTTATAAAATTTACCGTCTTTCATCACATGAAATGAGGGTGTTTTTTCTGTGTGAATGGGTGAAAAGTATAACCATGAATTGGATAATTCCTTAACCGGAAAATGTCCTTCGGATGCAAGATAATCTTTAATCGAAATTTGTTTGGCCTGATCTAAAGTCATGATTTTTTTCTTTTATGAGTGATTATCTGGGAAAAGGTTGGAAAACTTGCGTCCAAGATGTACAAAATCATTATCATCAATGCCTTTGAGCCTCGTCTTTGTCAATGTAAGCGTTCTCACACAGGTTAAAAACGATTCCTGCTCTTTGGTATGGCCTTCGGCCTGGTGGGTTGGTGGGTTTGATGTGGTGGTCATGGTTGTCTGGGTTTTATTAAAGTTCCTAAAAGTTCCTATTAAGTTCCTATAGAGTTCCTATAAAGTTCCGCTTTCATTCTTATTAATAAATTGATTTTTAGTAATATGCTGATTTTGAAGCGGAACTATTAAAAAAAACATTGAATCTTGTCTAAAATCAAAATACATACGATTATTT
Source organism: uncultured Flavobacterium sp. (assembly GCA_964498595.1). GTDB lineage: Bacteria > Bacteroidota > Bacteroidia > Flavobacteriales > Flavobacteriaceae > Flavobacterium. The sequence goes on along the minus strand of CAZCIV010000174.1, from coordinate 2,274 downwards.
GAAAAAGTTCCGCTTTTATATGTAATGGTCTGATATATAATGATATAGATTAATAAAAAGCGGAACTCAAGCGGAACTAACCGGAACTCAAGCGGAACTAACCGGAACTTGGTCAATAAATTTTTAAAATGGTAATTCATTGTTGGCGTTTTTAAGAATTTTTCTAACCTGTCGGTCTGTAATTCCAAATGTTTCAGAAATTTCTTTTTGAGTCTTTCCCGCTTTGCTCATTTCAAGTATGTTTTCATTCCTTCCGTCCAAAGGATTGATCTTTTTTAGGTGTTCATTTTCGTTACAGGTTCCATTAAAAAAAAATTGGGTAAATCCGTTTTCTACTCCAATTTCACAGTCTAAAACATTTTCTTTATGAAACTCAAAACTCGTCCATCTTACCTTGATTTGTTTGATGTACCTGTATTGATGTCCTTTTGCGCTCTTACCAATTGCAAAAGAACTATCAGCAAGATTCATTAAGTTTTTACTTCCGGCTAATGAGTTTTCTGTGAGTGGTTCATCTAAATTTCTTTTTGGTGTATGCCCCACAACCAGAATTGACAAATCAAATTGATTTTTGAAGATTCTCAGCTTTTGCATAAACTTTAAAGCTGTCCTAAAATCGCTTGTATCAGAAATATAAGTGATGTTGTCTATTATCAGAATTTTGATATTTAACTCATTCACCAGTGTTTTGATCTGGTTAAAAACCTGGTCTTCTAAAGATTGGTTTAAATCTGATTCTGTAAGATCGAGTTCAACTCGGATAATATTATCCGAAAGAGGATAAACATGCCCTTCTTTATTTTTAAATCGTACCTCAAACTGCTTTATTTGAAGTTCAAAATCAAAATACAGAGCTTTTTGTGGTTCACTATCTGGGATATATTTATTGCCTGATTTTCCGGTTGCAATCTTTTGGGCTATCTGATACCCAAAAATTGTTTTCCCGGCTCCCATATCAGCAAAGAGTAAAGAAAGTTCGTTTTGTCGGAACAATGAACCATATAGCATCGGCGGTGTTGGGAGTGTTGCGGCTAAGTCTAACCACTCTGGAGCCGTTCCATATTTAAAGATTCCTCTATTCTGAATTTGACTTATATCGCTATTATTCATATCTTTGCACTTTACTTTGGTTTAGGGGCGGGTAAGCTGGCGGGCTTTCCGCTTTTTTTTTGGCTTTTGCTGGCATTTCAAAAAATTGTTGGATTAATTTTTTGGGTTCCTTCAATGTCTCCGGCAAATTAAAATTTCTGGAGATATTCGTTTAAAGCTGCTTCGCTTATCAAACCGTCTTTAGTCGTTTTGATATATCCGGTTTTTACTAACTTCTTAATTGTGTTGTGGGCTTTCCCAAGTCTCAATCGAACCTCATTGATAGTGTAGAGCTTTTCAAACTCTTTGCTCTTTTCCTTTTCAGCTTCAATTTCAAGAATTGCCATTTTAACAGCGTTTTTGATCTCATTCAGATCAGGGATTACATGTGCCATAATTTTTAGTTTTAGATTTACAATTTTGTTATTTTTGTACTATCGCTATAAATAAACGTTACAAATATATAACGTTTTGTTTGATTATTGCAACATGTGTTATATTTTTATAATTGTGTTATAAACAAGTTATGAACAATGATTTCTGAAGTAAACGAAAAGATAAAACAGCTTTGTTTTGAAAAAAGGATGTCAATAAATCAACTTGCTGACGAAATTGGAATGTCAAATAGTTTACACACTACATTGAAAAACAATTCATTAAAGGTAGAAACACTGATTAAAATATCGAATGTTCTAAATGTATCTACTGGATATTTCTTTAGCTCAGACCAAAAAAATAACGGAGGAATAGATATATCTGTTGAAATTGAAGAGCTTAAAAAAGAGCTTGAAACAACACATGAAACCTACAAAATTGAGGCTGATAGGTTAGAGGTAAAACGACGTTTGATAAACTGGATTTATTTCTTCACGAAATTTAATATCCTTGAAAATGCTAAAACGGTAGCAGAAGAAAATCATTCTGAAAGAGCTGAAAAGCTATACAGTGATATTCAAAACCTTTTAACCACAATCAATAAATCAGAAAGGTTAGATTATGAAGATGATTCATTTTCGACAAATGAAAAATCATTTTCGGTTGTTGGTAGTGCTGAATCATTAAAACAGATGATGCAAGCTGAGAAAAAGAAAATGTTAACCAAAAAAGCCCAAAAGCATTGAAATTCCTATAAAGTTTTCAATCCGCTCGAGACCTCAAAAAAAATCCTGATCAAATGATCAGGAT
>CAZCIV010000173.1:0-5928 GCA_964498595.1 uncultured Flavobacterium sp. | reverse complement strand
GTACTTCTGTGATAGATAAGTTTCTAAAAAGAATATTTTATCTTCGGTAAAACGAACTAGTAAAAAGTGGGCAGTTCGCCTGCTTGCGAGTCGTTATGCCTCATTGTAAAAGACAGCCAACCGCACAAATGGCACATTTGGTTTTTGCCGACACTCAGCCCAACGCTGAAAAACCAAAAGAGCCATTTTTTTGCCAACGCACCGACTGAAAAAAGAATTTGAAAAAAAATTTGGAGACCACCCCCTGACCAGATACATCTTTGTAGCGTAATTAATATTAATCATTAAAAACGAAACACAATGAAACGACAAATTGAAGTATTTACAGCCGGATGTCCGGTATGTGAACCAGTAGTAAAAACAGTAAAAGAAATGGCTTGTGACTCTTGTGAAGTAACTGTTTACAACCTTGTTGAACAATGTGACGACAAAGTCTGCGTTGACAAGATGAAAAAGTATAACATTACTTCCCTTCCAGCGGTAGCTGTTAATGGAAAATTGCTTGCTTGTTGCCAAAACAGGGGAGTGAGTAAAGAAGAATTGGCAGCAGCAGGCATTGGCAAAGCCATTTAATTTTTTAACCAAATCACCCAACTTCCAAATAATGGGGGTTGGGTGGTTTTAATTGTATTAGTATGTTACCTAAAGATTTAACAAAAGACCTTAAAGACCGATTAAATAGCATTAAAGGTCAAGTTGAAGGTGTAATAAAAATGCTTGATGAAAGCGATGACCCTTCTCAAATAATAAATCAATTTAAAGCGGTCAACAAAGGTTTTGAAAAAGCTCAATACCTGCTATTGGACGAAGTGTTCAGAAAAACTTTGGCAATGAAAATTTCCGAGGCATTAGAAGCCTGCCCAGGCAACTGCGGACAAGAAGAACGAATTGCAATTATTAAAAATCAATTTCCTGATTTAGGACTTTATGAACTAACAGACAAAATGAAGGAAATTGATAAAGTTTATGAATATTTACTTAAAAAAAAGGAAAGTATGAAAGAAATATCATTAACCATTGACAATATGGTTTGTCAAGGTTGTGCAGAAAAAATATCCGATATTTTAAAGGAAACAAAAGGTGTGGAAGATGTGAATACAAAGGCTATGAAAAAATTAGTGAACATTAAATTTAGCCCCACTGAGACGGATGAAAACGAACTCATAGCCATATTGACAAAAGCAGGATATAAACCCAAGGACAAGATTTAGAATTATGAGTATAAGAAAATCATTTGCCATTTTGTTCATACTACAAACATTCTTTATGGCTTGTTCGGGAAATAATTCTCAAAACAACCAAACAGATTTGAATGAAGGAGAGGTAAAGCTTATAGAAATACCTATTGAGGGTATGAGTTGTATGTCTTGTGTCGCAACCGTAAAAAAGACCCTGTCAAGTATTGATGGAGTACAGGAAGTAAAGGTAAGCCTTCAGGACAAAAATGCAACGGTAAAGTATGACCCTGAAAAAGTTACTCAGGAGCAATTAAAGAATACTATAAACAAAATTGGCTATAAGGCAGGCGACATAAAAGAATTAAAAGAATAATGTTAGAGGATTTTTTAAACCAATTTATAAGCACACTTCAAGAAGGCTCGATTGTCAGTTTAGGGATTGCTTTGTTGGCAGGAATAATTTCAAGTGGTGTGTGTCCCTGCACTTTACCCGTTGGACTTGGTTTTGCGGGCTATGTTGGGAGTGCTTCTGTTCGCGAATCGAAAACAGGTTTTTCTATAACTTTTTCATTCTTTTTAGGTATTGTATTTTGTTTGACATTATTAGGAGCCATTGCAGGTTATTTAGGAGCTTTCCTAACCGAAACTTTTGGAAAATATTGGGCAATGGTAATGGGTATAATATCATTAATAGCAGCCGGAATTGCTTTTTATGGACCTTATTTGCGTGTTCGTCAACTTGAATCTCTGAGGAGACCGGGAATCGGTGGGTCATTTTTATATGGTTTAATTTTTAGTTTAGGAACATCAGCAGCTCCATTACTGCTATTGTTATCTTTTGCAGCAGCTAAAGCAAGTGTTTTTTACGGATTAGTTTTGGCACTTTTGTTTGGAATTGGAAGAGGATTACCCTTTTTAATAGTTGGACTTTTTGCAAGCTCTGTTTCAAAACTTGCCAAATTGACTTGGTTAAGGAAAAGTATTCAAATTATAAGCGGATTGGCATTACTTTATTTAAGTTTCTATTTTTTCAGACTTTTCAGCTTTTATCTTTAGACAGAAACAATCCCACCCTTCACATCCATACACATTGGCAAGTCGCTCAATTCCAGCCACACAAGCCAAAACTTGCCAAAGAGTATGGCTGCCCCACCGCAACGGACGAAAAATAACAACGAAGGCATAACAGCACCTAAACGCAAGCAGGGGTTTTGTACTTCGTAGGACAGGAAAGTAGTATATTTGAAGTTCAGTTCTTCGTAGAAAGTGCAGTGGTTTAAGCCCTGCCTGCGTTTAGCTGCAAACCGTTATGGGAAATTATTAGACAACACTTAATTAAACAAATGAACGATAAAATGAAAAATCTAACTTTACTTTTAATCTTTTTTTCTTACTATTCACTAGCTCAAGACGGAGCTTTGGATCCATCTTTTAATATTGGTACAGCTTTTTGGAATGGTTCAATCACGCAAACCGTCACAACGACTTCGATTCAATCCGATAACAAGATAATTACAGGAGGGAATTTCAATTATTTCAACGGGATTAATTTAAATCCTAATATGACTTTAAATTTGATTCGTCTTCAGCAAGACGGAACAATAGACCCTTCATTTAACTATGGTACAGGGGGATACTCCGGGGGTTCAGGGATATACAATAACCTTTGTTCTGCTATCCAAACGGATGGAAAAATAGTAGTTGGAGGCGACTTTACATCTTGTCATGGTAATACAAAAAATCGAATTGTGAGACTTAACTCTGATGGTACGATTGATGGCTCATTCAATATAGGAACGGGATTCAATAATGTCGTTAAATCAATAATTATTCAAACCGACGGTAAAATAATTGTTGGTGGAAGATTTACTTCTTTCAACGGAACTCCCATTAATAGAATTTGTAGATTAAATACCAATGGAACAATTGATTTTAGTTTTAACCCAGGTACTGGATTTAACAACGACGTGAATTCAATTGCAATTCAATCAAATGGTAAATTACTAATAGGTGGAGAGTTTTCTTCGTTTAATGGTCAACCCAGTGCATATTTTACTCGTTTGGAAAGCAATGGAGCAATTGACGTATCTTTTAACGTTGGTACTGGTTTTGATCAAGATGTAAAATGTATTACTATTCAACCTAATGGAAAAATTCTCGTAGGTGGTGTATTTAGTCAATATCAAGGAATTAATACAAGAGGAATTGTTCAAATAAATTCTGATGGAACCTATGACAATAGTTTCTCTATTGGACTATCAATGACAAACAGCCCCTCTTACCCTTATGGAGTTTTCGATATCGAGTTACAGCCTGACGGTAGAATTTTATTAGGTGGTTACTTTCTATATGATTATCAAGGTATTTACCTATATAACATTGTCAGACTTTTACCCAATGGGAATTTTGATACATCTTTCGATCATGGCATGACTAATTATACTGGTTTTGTGTCCCCATTTGGTTATACACCATATGTTAACACCATTAATTATTTAACTAATGACAAAATAATTGTTGGTGGTGATTTTAAATTTTACAATTACAATGATGCCCAAACTCAAGTCAATAGCATGGTTAGGATGAATACTTGTTCAAATTATTCGTTAGAAAGTATAAATTCATGTGAACCGTATAATTGGGAGGGGCAATTGTGTAATTCAAGTGGTATTTATACTGCAACATTCACTAATAGTTCAGGATGTGATTCAACTCGATTCTTATCCTTAACGATTGGTTCGGTCAATAATCTTTTCACGAGTGTTTCTGGCGCTACGATCACCGCATCAAATTCAAATGCTACTTATCAATGGCTTGATTGTAATAATGGCTATTCCGTAATTTCAGGTGAAACAAATCAGTCATTCACACCTTCAATTAATGGAAGTTACGCTGTACAATTAACTGAAAATGGTTGTGCTGATACAACGCTTTGCGTTCAGATTTCAAACTTAAATGTTTTTGAAAATTCAATTAACAACATTGAGGTATTTCCAAACCCCACAAACGGAAAAATAACATTAAGAAGTACAAACATTAATGATGTCACCGAAATATTATTTTATTCTTCACAAGGGCTATTGATTAATATAGAGAATCTTGTTTCTTACAAAGAATCTGATTTCATTGTCATTGATTTAAAAGGTTTCAACTCTGGATTGTATTTTCTTAAGACTAATGAAACAATGATTAAAATAATTGTTCAATAAAATGATTATCATAACCTCACAAAAGTTGAAAGACAAATTCAAAAGTCGATTACGTTCACAGAGAAGGGTGTTTTCCTTCGATGATAATAAAATTTTGGTATTACCATTTCTTGAGCACAATGACTTAGATAATGTGATAAATAACATCAAATTTTTTATTAATGAAAATGGTAATTATAAAATGTTTTCTGAGATTAAAGAATTGGAGGTTAAAGGCCGGCACGTTGTAATTGTATTTAAAAACAAGGAAAAGGAGTTTCTTTATCAGCAGAATACCAATGGAAAGTTCTCAATATTAGAAATTTCACCTGAAATTGATCTAATGAAACAATTAACCATTGAACATGCACCGTCAATCCAAATCGTTTTACTATCAAAGTATTTGAATAATAGAAGAGAATTTGATGTGCTTTCTAACTTTTCTAAATCAATTATTCATGCTTTAAAAGTGGATTTATATCCGACTTCGATAAAAAAGAAAAAATTCAAAGAAGACGTTGAATATCATCTTGCTTTACAAACAAATAAAGAGGAAATTATTTCGGCTTACAATGCTGTTTTTAATGAGATTACTCTTGAAATATTGCATGCAGACAAGAACAATGCGAATCTATCCAAATCTTCTTTGGATTATTATATCAAAAATTCCCATAACAACAAACAAGCGCAAGCGGCAAACGTTCACTCGTGTTAGCCGCCTCGCGCCTGTTTGTGGGCCGTTATGCAACATCGCAATACTCGAACTAAATTGAAAAGACAGATGACAAAAAATTTTATAATCATATTATTTATTTCATTTTCTTTCAATGGAGTATGCCAAACTGAATTAACGGCAAATCAAGAAATACCAAAATTATTCAGTCCCAATATAAAAATTGATAGTACAAACAATTTAAATGATTTTCCAGTTTTTATACAAACGAAATCAAAAGATGTTTTAAAATGGTACACTGGAGAATTTTATGATTCCATTTATTTCATAAAAGGACAAAATATTGATCTCAAAGCTTTAAATGAAAAAGGATTTTTTAAAGATTCAACTGAAATCTTCAATTATTTTGAAACCGAAAGGACGGTTCCCAAATATGAACTTTACTTCGGTTTAACTGATATTTCCATCAATATAAAAAGGATTATAATCAAATTGACATTTGATGAATATGGACAAATATTAGAATTTCATTGGCCTTTTCGCATTAACAAGAAAAAAGAATTTCGACAATCCAATCAAATAATATTTGCACTAAATGAAATGGTAAATCAAAAAGAAAATCCGACTGAAATTAATTTCAAATACAATAGCGAATTGAAAAATTTTGTTTGGGAATTTATATATGATTTATACGACCACGAATCATCTGAAAACAATTTAGGAGTATCTGGAATTGCAATTTCTACAGTTACTATCCCTGCCTTTGAAGATGAAAAATAAATGAAGACGTTGCATAACACACGTTTGGCAAAAGAGCAGAAATTTTGGTGACGAAAAAACGAATAATTGAAAACAAAACGATCTTGGATCGCAACTAATATTAATTTTA
>CAZCIV010000172.1:0-5937 GCA_964498595.1 uncultured Flavobacterium sp. | reverse complement strand
GTTGAAATTTTAAACAAATGTGATCAAGATCCTGAAGGGTTTCTTAAAAAAAAAGTGGAGAAAATTTGGTGTGTTTTTCCCCCCAAATTAGCGCACAGGCGACGAAAATTTGAAAAATTTGAAAAATTTGGGCATTTAGAAGAGAAAATTTGGTTGAAATACTTAAATTGACTACAACCGGTAAAACAAAAGGTTCTACTAAATCATAATTGTAAGTAATTTGATCTTTATAATTCATAAGCAAAAAAAAATGCGTGAGACATTAGCCATCAGTAAAAGAGGTACTCGGAGACCCAACAACCAAATGACTACGCCCACGCAAGTATTATGCATAGGCGTAAGCCTATTAAAGTTGGTTGTTAAGAAGATTCCGAGTTTTCTTTTACCAAATTAATAGCTTACGCGATTAAATATATTTTTCTGATGTAAAAATAGAAATTCTAATCCAATTCTTTTTAGTCTTTTCTCTTTCTTTTTTCAACAGTCAAAAAAAGAAAATAAAGACAAAAAAAAGCAACAAACTAGCGGAAACTATTTTTATCATTTCATTTACGGTTTTCCTCATTTATTTTGTTTTCCCTTTGTTTACTTTTGTTTCTTATATTTACCATTATAAAAATAAAACCTTAAAAATCAAGCACTCTTCAGTTTGTGTAAGATATTATTTATTATTAAATTTGGTAACTATTCAAACTAAATTGAAAAACGAAAAATATACACGTAAAGAAATCATAGATATTCGCTTGAAACAAGCGGGTTGGAATGTTAATGACGCTACTCAAGTTGTGGAAGAATTTGACATTCAAGTTGCTTTACCTGATGGAGTTAATGAGCCTCGAACCAAATACGAAGGACATCAATTTTCTGATTATGTTTTGTTAGGAAAAGATGGCAAACCTCTTGCCGTTGTTGAAGCTAAAAAATCTTTAGTTGATGCTAATATTGGTAAAGAACAAGCCAAACAATACTGTCATAACATTCAAAATCATAGAGGTGGTGAATTGCCATTCTGTTTTTTTACTAATGGTCATGATATTTACTTTTGGGATTTGGGTAATTATCCACCAAAGAAAGTACACGGATTTCCTACTCGTGATGATTTAGAACGCTATCAATATATTCGCAAAGCTAGAAAACCTCTTGCCAGTGAATTAATTAATACCTCTATTGCAGGGCGTGATTACCAAATTGCCTCCATACGTGCAGTGATGGAAGCGATTGAAAAGAAAAAACGCAAGTTCTTATTAGTAATGGCAACCGGTACTGGCAAAACAAGAACTTGTATTGCTTTAGTTGATGCTCTTATGCGTGCTGGTTGGGCTGAACGTATTTTGTTTTTAGTAGACAGAATTGCTTTGCGTGACCAAAGTTTAGAGGCTTTCAAAGAACATTTACCCAATGAACCACGATGGCCAAAAATTGGAGAAAAGTCGATAGCTAAAGACAGAAGAATTTACGTTTCTACGTATCCTACAATGCTCAACATTATTAGAGATGAAGAAAATACTTTAAGTCCACATTTTTTCGATTTGATTGTTGTGGATGAAAGTCATCGAAGCATTTACAATACTTATCAAGAAATATTAGATTATTTTAATACTATAACATTAGGATTGACTGCTACTCCAACAGACGTTATTGATCATAATACTTTTAATTTATTCGAATGTGAAGATGGAGTGCCCACTTTTGCTTACACGTATGAGGAAGCTGTAAAAAATATTCCGCCCTACTTAAGCAACTTTCAAGTGATGAAAATTAAAACCAAGTTCTTACAAGAAGGAATTAACAAAAGAACCATTTCTTTAGAAGATCAAAAGAAATTAATTCTGGAAGGAAAGGAAGTTGCCGAAATCAATTTTGAAGGCAAGGACATTGAAAAATCGGTAACGAATAAAGGTACAAATGCTTTGATTATTCGTGAATTTATGGAAGAAAGCATCAAAGATGCTGATGGTGTATTGCCTGGAAAAACTATTTTCTTCTGTTCGAGTATGAAACATGCTCGCCGTATGGAAGAATTGTTTGATGCCTTTTATCCCGAATATCATGGTGAATTAGCCAAAGTATTAGTGAGTGATGACCCTAGAGTGTATGGAAAAGGAGGATTATTGGATCAGTTTACGCACAATAATTTACCTCGTATCGCCATTAGTGTCGATATGCTAGATACGGGTATAGATGTTCGTGAATTGGTAAATTTAGTTTTTGCCAAACCTGTTTTTTCCTATACCAAATTTTGGCAAATGATAGGTCGCGGAACACGTTTGTTAGAATCCTCTAAAATGAAGCCTTGGTGTACTCAAAAAGATAATTTCCTGATTCTAGATTGTTGGGATAATTTCGAGTACTTTAAAATTAATCCGAAAGGAAAAGAATTAAAAACGCAAATTCCTTTACCTGTCCGTTTGTTTGGTATTCGATTAGATAAAATTGAAAAAGCGCAGGAATTACAAAACAAGTCCATTGAAACTAATGAGATAGAAAAATTACGAAAACAAATAACTTTATTACCACAAAACTCGATAGTAATTCTAGACGCTCAAGCTGAATTAGTTCGTTTACAAGATGACAATTTTTGGAATTTGCTGACGTATGATAAACTTGAATTTTTACGATTAGTTATCAAACCGTTATTGCGCACAGTTTCTGATGTTGATTTCAAAGCAATGCGTTTTGAAAAAGATATACTAGAAGTTTCTTTAGCCCATTTATGTGAAGAGAAAGAAAAATTTGAAGCCTTAAAAGAGAGTATTGTCGAAGAAATAAGTGAATTGCCTTTAACTGTTAGTACTGTTGCCAAAGAAGCCGAATTGATACGCAAAGCGCAAACCAATAACTATTGGGCAACTATTACAGAAGAACGATTTGACGAATTAATACTGAAAATTGCTCCTTTAATGCGTTTTAGAGAAACTGTAAAAACTCTAGGAACAGCAAAATACAATTTCAAAGACGAAGTATATACTAAAGAATTTGTTGAATTTGGTCCACAACACGAGGCATTAAGTGTTGCCAAATATCGTGAGTTAGTAGAAGAAACCGTGAACCAATTAGTTCAAGATAACCCTATTTTGCAAAAACTAAAACTGGGTCAAGATATAACAGAAGAAGAAACAGAAAACCTAGCAAAACTATTGTATGAGGAACACCCACATATTACGGTTGATTTATTGAGAAGGGTCTATGCAAATCGAAAAGCGCAGTTAGTACAATTTATGAAGCATATTTTAGGAATACAAGTATTAGAATCATTTCCTGAAACCGTTTCAAAAGCTTTTGATACTTTTGTACAAGAACATTCTTATTTATCATCAAGACAATTACAGTTTTTAGATTTACTAAAAAAGGTCATTATTGAAAAAGGAGAATTAACCAAACGCAATTTAATTGAATCTCCCTTCACTATGTTACACCCCGAAGGAATTAGAGGTGTATTTAAACCTAATGAGATAGACGAAATTATAAACTTAACCCATAAATTATTAGTTGCCTAAATGCTACAGACAAACCCTATATTAAAAGCCTTAATTGACCGACTTTGGAATAACTTCTGGAGTGGTGGTATTAGTAATCCTCTTACAGCCATTGAGCAGATTACCTATTTGATTTTTATGAAACAAATGGATGATCTAGAAGCTAAAAGAGAACGTGACTTAGCAGAGGGATATCTTGATGATTATACCTTAAAATTTGAAGGCACTTTTAGAGTACCAGGAAGTAATGAAGAAGTAGATAAACAAGATTTACGTTGGACAAACTTTAAACGTATGCCCGCTGAAGACATGTTATTGCATGTACAAACTAAAGTCTTCCCTTTTTTAAAGGAATTTGAAGGCGGTTCTAAGTTTACCAAAGCGATGGCTAACGCTGTGTTTATTATGCCTAAACCCTCTTTGTTGGTGGAAGCGATAAAAATCATTGAAGAAATCTTTGTTGAGATTGAAAAAGATGCTGTAGAAGGAGGTCATGCTTTTCAAGATATTCAAGGTGATGTATATGAGATGTTATTAGGCGAAATTGCCAGTGCTGGTAAAAATGGCCAATTTAGAACACCTCGTCACATCATTAAATTAATGAATGATTTGGTACAACCACAACTAGGACAACGCATTGTAGATCCTGCATGTGGTACCGCTGGTTTCTTATTAGGGGCATACCAATATATCTTAACTGATTTGGTTAAAAAAGAAAATCCGGAAGCTTTGCAACCTGATGAAGATGGTTTTATGCGTGCTACGGTCTCGGCTACGCTGAATGAAAACTTAAAAACAATTGTTGAAGAATCTTTATATGGCTATGATATCGATACCACTATGGTCCGTTTAGGACTAATGAACTTAATGATGCATGGTATTGACCAACCCAATATTGACTATAAAGACACCCTAAGTAAATCCTATAACGAAGACTCACAGTACGACTTAGTACTAGCTAACCCTCCTTTTACGGGTAACATCGACAAAGGTGATATTAATGAGAGTTTAAAGCTTAATACCACTAAAACCGAATTACTCTTCATTGAACGTATTTATACTATGCTAAAAATGGGAGGGACAGCTGCTGTAATTATTCCTCAAGGTGTGTTATTTGGTACAGGAAAAGCATTTATTGAAACTAGGAAATTAATGATTGAAAAAAGTGAAATGAAAGCTGTAATTACTATGCCTAGTGGCGTTTTTAAACCTTATGCCGGTGTTGCTACAGCCATTTTAATTTTTACCAAAGGTAGCCAAACCAATAACGTTTGGTTTTACGATATGCAAAATGATGGGTATTCACTTGATGATAAACGTAATAAAGTTGAAAAAAGTGATCTAAAGGATATTGTAAATCAATTTCGTATCAAAAGTGTTGAACCAAGTACGGAGGATCAACGTATAAGTAATTGTTTTACTGTCTCTAAGCAAGAAATTGTTGAAAACAACTACGATTTAAGTTTTAGTAAGTATCAAAAGCAAGTACACGAGGAGGTAAAGTATGATGACCCAGAGGTAATATTTAAAAAGCTAGAAGATATAGAAACTAATATTATTAAAGGAATCAATGAACTTAAAGAATTGATATAATGAAATATGTCAAGCTAAGTAATATCGCATCAATCCAAATGGGTAAAACTCCCAAAAGATCTGAATTAAGATATTGGGGTGATGGTTTTCCCTGGTTGAGTATTTCAGATATGAAATCTGAAGTAATTAATGCTACAAAGGAGCAAATTACTGAAGAGGCAATTATTGAATGTGGTTGTAAGTTAATTAAAAAAGGGACTCTTTTAATGAGTTTCAAGTTAAGTGTTGGAAAATTGGCTTTTGCGGGAACTGACTTATATACCAATGAAGCTATATGTGGTTTAATCCCAAAGAATCCTGAAAATATTGATCTAAAGTACTTTTATTATGCTTTGAAAAACACTAAAATGACTGGTTCAAATATTGCAGCCAAAGGTTTGACTCTGAATTCTGTTTCTTTAGGGAATCTTCAAATTCCTTTTTATGAAAATCTTGATGACCAAATCAGAATTGCAGAAGTTTTAACTCGTGCTGAAAACTTAATCAAACAACGCAAAGAAAGTATAGACCTCTTGGATGAGTTTCTAAAAAGTACTTTTTTGAAGATGTTTATTTATAATTTTGACAGTAAAGATTGGTTGTTTACAGAAGTAAAAAATACTGTTGAAAAGCAAAAAAACGCTATTAAGGCGGGTCCTTTTGGTTCATCTCTCAAAAAGGAATTTTATGTTGAAAAAGGGTATAAAATTTATGGGCAAGAGCAAGTTATAAATGATGATTTGAATTTTGGAAACTATTATATCAATGAAGAATTATATAGAAAACTTGAAAGTTGTAAAATAAAAGAGGGAGATGTATTGATAAGTTTAGTAGATACTTATGGCAAAATATCAGTAATTCCAAAAAATTATGAGAAAGGAATTATAAA
>CAZCIV010000171.1:0-5985 GCA_964498595.1 uncultured Flavobacterium sp. | reverse complement strand
CCCACAAAGTGCTGACGCAAGATTTTTTTTGGCACGCTGAGGAATAAAAGCCCAGTGAAAACTTTCTATTAAAAGGCAAAATGTGAAGAGCAGCATTTCTTTGGTTTGCTTCCTTAGATTCATTCTAAATTTCCGGCATTGCTTGTCATTGATAAAAAACTTTCCCTTACCTTTAGCACCTGTTTGTGCAGCCCGCTGCTTGCGCTGCATTGCTAAGAGATTAAAGAAAAAATGAAGAGCTGTGATGGACGCTGACGAGGTGTTCGGATGGCTCTTTTGTGGTTTTGATAGTTAATGGGTAATGGTTAGTGGTTAATTTCGGATAGCTCTTATATGGTTTTTTAATTGAGGCTTAAAAAAAGAAATAAAATGAAGAGATGGTTAGGTTAAAGGAATTAGGATTAGGGGTATTTGTATAATTCTGGATATGCACCGGAAAGTTCTATTCTGAACACAGTTAGGTAAGGTTTAGTGAGAAAATAGCGAACATCAATAAATACAACCGTCATATATGAAAATAATTATTGCCTTTGGGATGTTTTTTATTACCATAAGCTGCATTTCTCAAAATAACTGGGGGCTTAGTAATACAGGGATGCCAAGCGGTTATATTCCAAATGATTTTACTGTTTCTTCCAATGGTGATATTTATCTTTTATGTCAAAAATTTGAATCTACTGCATTTGTACCTAAGCTTTTGAAGTCCATGAATAATGGTAGCACTTGGACAGAGGTTTTTATGACAGGGATCGGAAATATAAATATTCCAACCACTGTTATTTACAGCAATAATAAACTGTTATTAGCTGGGTATAATAGTTCTAGTGGAGCATGTTACATAATGTCTTCTGTAAATAATGGATTGGACTGGAGTTTAAGTAATACAGGGATGCCAAGCAGTTATAGTCCAGAAGATTTTACAGTTTCATCTAATGGCGATATTTATCTTTTATGTCAAAAATTTGAATCTACTGCATTTGTACCTAAGCTACTCAAGTCCATGAATAATGGCAGCACTTGGACAGAGGTTTTTATGACAGGAATTGGAAATTTAAATATTCCAACTACTGTTATTTACAGCAATAATAATCTGTTATTAGCTGGATATAATAGTTCTAATGGAGAGTGTTACATAATGTCTTCTGTAAATAATGGATTGGAATGGAGTTCAAGTAATACAGGAATGCCATTCGCATATAGTCCAAATGACTTTACCGTTTCATCCAATGGTGATATTTATCTCATATGCCAAAAATTTGAATCTACATCATTTGTACCAAAACTTTTAAAATCAACAGATAATGGCAGCTCATGGACAGAGGTCAGTATGACAGGGATTGGAGATTTAAATGTCCCAACCACTATAATCTACAATACTAATAAATTGTTATTGGCTGGCTATAATAGTTCAGATGGAGAATGCTACATTTTTAAGAGTAACCTAACCACAATTATTTCACAGGAGATATTTTCAAATAATATTGTTGTTTTTCCTAATCCTTTCGTTGACCGGGTGAATGTAGAATCAAATATTCTGTCAGGTAAATATTATAAGATTTGTATCTATAATTCTTGTGGAGAGAAAATTTATACTAAGAATCAGATTTATGAACGTATGATAAGTATTTTACTAGATGATTGTAATAAGGGGATATATTTTTTAACTATTGAGACCCCTAATATAAGATTTTTTAAGAGGATAATTAAAAATTGATTACATATAGATTTCAAAATTAGCGTAATATATAATTTTAAAAAGTCACACAAACAAAATTAATATGGAGTTTGAATTTGGAGAAATAGAAAACGTTCCAATGAATAAAATTTGGAATCACGAAGAAAGAGATTTTACACCATGGCTTGCAAAAAACATTGACATGTTGGGAGAAGCATTGGGTGGTCTTCAATTGCAAGTTGAACAAATTGAAATTTATGCAGGTAATTATAAATTAGACATATTGGCAAAGGAAATTTCCACTAATAAAGTTGTGGTCATTGAAAATCAAATCTATAAAACAGACCACAAGCATTTAGGACAATTAATAACATACGCTTCATTTTTTAAAGCGGAGATTATCATTTGGGTTTCGCAAGAAATTACTGAAGAACACCGTTCTGCTTTAGATTGGCTTAACAACAACACGAATGAAAAGTTAGAATTTTACGCAGTTGAAACTAACGTTATGAAAATTGGTGATTCAAAGCCAGCGCTTAACTTTCGACTAAAAGCGTACCCAAACGAATGGACAAAATCAATCGGAAACAATTCAAACACAGTTATTTCAAATGAAACAAATGAGCTTTATAGAAATTTTTTTCAAAATCTTTTAAACGAGTTACGAGAAAAACATCGATTTACAAATGCAAAGACAGGTCAACCACAAAGTTGGTATGGTTTCACTTCAGGTATAAAAGGTTGTGTATATGGCTGTTCTTTTGCAAAAGGTTCAAAGGTTAGAGCAGAAGTTTACATTGATACACCTAGCCAAGAGTTAAATAAGGATGTTTTCAGAAAATTTGAACTTGAGAGACAAGAATTGACTAAACAGTTTGGCGAAGAGCTGCAATTTGAAGAATTGCCAACAAAACGCGCATCAAGAATTGCGGTTTATCGAGAGGGCGATATTTGGGCTGACACTCAAACCTTAGATGAAATAAAAAATTGGTGCATCGAAAAGTTATTAAAGCTTAAATACGTATTCAATGATAAATTAAAATCTGAAATGGAAAACAAAACATATAAATTCAACCCTTAATAATCAGGTGTTCATGTGCCACGCACCACCCACCAAGAACTCCCGCTTATCGCCAAATGTAAAAAACAGAGAAACAGGACAATTTGCAACTTTTAGAGAAGATTCAAAACCAATGACAAGCCAACCCACCAAACATCCCACTCGCAAGCCCCAACATGCCGATGGATACAGTGACAGATGCCTCAGCTTGCCAAAGCGGCGCAATATGCCCGTCGAATTGAGCTGTTTTGTTGCCGGCGCAGCAGTGGAATTTGGTACATTTGCGATTATTGATCATGATTTTAAGACAGAATTATAGAATGTTTGAACAAACTTTTAAGAATATTGACGACATACTGCACAAGGATGCTGGTTGTGGAAGCGAATTGGATTATGTTGAACAGACTTCGTGGGTGCTGTTTCTGAAATATTTGGACGATTTGGAGCGCGACCGTGCCACAGCAGCCGAACTTACAGGGAAAACCTACGCCACCATTATTGACGCAACATACCAATGGAATAATTGGGCTGCCCCAAAAATTACAAACGGAAACGGAGCATTAAAAATTGACCATAACGCACTTACAGGCGACGACCTCACCGACTTTGTAAACAACAAACTGTTTCCTTACCTCAAAAAGTTTAAACTAAGTGCCGAGAGTGCCGACACCATTGAATACAAGATTGGCGAGATTTTCAGCGAACTGAAAAACCGCATCCAAAGCGGTTACAATTTGCGTGAAGTGATCAACCGCATTGACGAATTGCGTTTCCGTACACATGCCGAAAAGCACGAAATGAGTCATTTGTACGAAGACAAAATAAAGAACATGGGCAATGCCGGCCGGAACGGTGGCGAATATTACACCCCCCGACCGCTCATTACGACCATTGTTAAAGTGGTTGCCCCAAAAATTGGCGACAAAATTTATGACGGCGCTGTGGGTTCTGCGGGCTTCCTTTGCGAAGCCTTCAATTATTTGAAGCATAGCAAAAGCCTCTCAACCAAAGAAACAGAGATTCTACAGAAACACTCCTTTTACGGCAAGGAGAAAAAATCCCTTGCCTACATTATCGGCATTATGAATATGATTTTGCATGGGATAGAAGCCCCAAACATCATACATACCAATACATTGGCCGAAAATCTTGCCGATATTCAGGAAAAAGACCGCTACGATGTGGTGCTTGCCAATCCGCCTTTTGGTGGCAAGGAACGTGCCGAAGTGCAACAAAACTTCCCCATAAAAACTGGCGAAACCGCTTCGCTTTTTTTGCAGCACTTCATCAAAATTCTGAAAGCAGGCGGCAAGGCAGGTGTGGTGATCAAAAACACTTTTTTGAGCAATACCGACAATGCCACGGTTGCCATTCGCAAAACCTTGCTCGACAGTTGCAATCTGCATACTGTTTTGGATTTGCCCGGCGGAACTTTTACCGGTGCAGGAGTGAAAACGGTGGTGCTGTTTTTTGAAAAAGGCAAACCCACGCAAAAGGTTTGGTTTTACCAGTTGAACCTCGACCGCAACTTGGGCAAGACCAACCCACTGAATGAAGCCGATTTGGCTGAGTTTGTTGAACTTCAGAAAACCAAAGCCGACAGCCCCAACTCCTGGTCAGTTGACGTGAGCCATTGGCTTACGTCCTCCAAATCGTCAATGTCCCACGAAAACCAAACCTACGACCTGAGCGTAAAAAACCCGAACAAAAAAGAAGTGGTTCGGCTGCGCTCACCACACGAGATTTTGGAAGAAATGAAAGCATTGGATGAAGAAAGTGCGGAAATACTCAATTCAATTTCGGAATTATTGTGAAGGGCTGGATGTATATATTGGAGTGTGCCGATGGAAGTTATTATACTGGTAGTACAAACAATCTTGAATTGAGATTGGCTCAACATCAAGCAGGAGAAGGAGCTAATCACACCAAAAAGCGATTGCCTGTGAAGTTGGTTTATTTTGAGGAGTTTCAAAGGATAGATGAAGCCTTTTACCGTGAAAAGCAAGTTCAAGGTTGGAGCAGAAAAAAGAAGGAAGCATTGATAAATGGTAATTCTAATTTATTACCCACTTTGGCTATTGCATATAGAGATTTGAATAATGGCGGCTTCGATAATCCTGCAAATGGTGGCTTCGAGAGCCTCAGCCACCGAAGCACTCCGTTGCCTGATCGAGGGGTGAGGCACTCGAACCCCGAAGGCAACACTGACACTAACTCAATTTTGGAACTGATATGAAGCAAGGGTGGGAAATAAAGAGATTAGAAGATACAGTTGAATTTCAGCGTGGGTTGACTTATTCCAAAAAGGATGAAGTTGACTTTTCAGACAATATTGTATTGCGTTCAAACAATGTAGATTTAATAAAAAATGAACTTAACTTTACTGAATTAAAATACATCAACCCTGCAATTGAAGTTCAGGAAAGTAAAAAGGTAAAGAAGGGTTCCCTTTTGATTTGCACAGCAAACGGCAGTAAAAGCCATCTTGGCAAGGTTGCACTTATTGATGATGATTACAATTATGCTTTTGGTGGTTTTATGGGACAAGTTACTCCAAAAGAAAAATTGGATTCAAAGTTTCTGTTCTATTTGATGACATCAGATAATTACAAAAAGTTTATAAATGCGCTTTCTGACGGAGCAAACATCAATAATCTAAAATTTAGCGATTTAGGTCAATTTGAAATCCCCCTTCCCCCGCTCCCCGAACAACAACGCATTGTTTCCATTTTAGATGAAGCCTTTGCTCTGGCTTCGAGAGCCTCAGCCATCGCTGAACAAAACCTCAACAACGCCAAAGAACTGTTTGAAAGCGTTCTTCAATTGACAATGGATAATGGAAAATGGAAAATGGAAAGGTTGGGAAATGTTGCAAAACATTCATTGGGCAAAATGCTTGATAAGAATAAAAACAAGGGCTTACCAAAGGAATATCTACGAAATCAAAATGTTCGTTGGTTTGAATTTGATTTATCAGATTTAAATGAGATGCCTTTTCTTGAAAATGAAAATGAAAAATATACCGCTGTAAAAGGCGATGTAATGATTTGCGAAGGTGGTTATCCAGGTAGAGCTGCAATATGGGAAGAAGATTATCCGATTTATTTTCAAAAAGCAGTTCACAGAGTTCGTTTTCATCAACCTCAATACAATAACTGGTTTTTGTATTATTTGTATCATTTGGATAGTTCGGGAAAATTGAAAGAACATTTTACCGGTGCAGGTATTCAACATTTCACGGGACAAGCAT
>CAZCIV010000170.1:0-6004 GCA_964498595.1 uncultured Flavobacterium sp. | reverse complement strand
ATTCTGAAACCGATTCGCAACAGTTTTTAATGCCAATTTTAATGCCATTAATGTTAGCGGTTTATGTTGGGTTTTTAACCGTAATGAACGATCCTCACGGAACAGTAGCAGTAGTATTCTCTTTAATTCCTCTAACTTCACCCATTGTGATGTTAATGCGTATTCCATTTGGAGTGCCATTATGGCAATTAGCACTTTCTATCGTTTTATTGTACGGAACGTTTATCTTTGTAGTCTGGTTTGCCGCAAAAATCTACCGAGTTGGTGTTTTAATGTACGGTAAAAAACCAAGTTGGAAAGAATTATATAAATGGTTGAAATATTAAAGTAAGTTTAAAGTTAAGGAGTTTAAAAGTAAACCTTTAGCCTTTTACCCTTAACCTATTACCTAAAAAAGAATGAGTAAAATCCTTATAATAGAAGACGAAGCAGCAATTCGAAGAGTGTTAACCAAAATACTTTCAGAAGAAAATGAGTCGTATAAAGTTGAAGAAGCAGAAGACGGTTTACAAGGAATTGAAAAAGTCAAAAATGAAGATTATGACTTGATTCTTTGCGATATCAAAATGCCAAAAATGGATGGTGTTGAGGTGTTAGAAGCTGTTAAAAAAATCAAACCCGAAATTCCAATGGTCATGATTTCTGGTCATGGTGATTTAGAAACTGCTATTAATACGATGCGTTTAGGAGCTTTTGATTATATTTCAAAACCACCCGATTTGAATCGTTTATTGAATACGGTTCGAAATGCCTTAGATAAAAAACAATTAGTAGTAGAGAACAAAATCTTGAAAAAGAAAGTCTCTAAAAACTATGAAATGATAGGAAATAGCGAAGCTATCAATCACATCAAAACCATGATAGATAAAGTAGCTCCAACAGATGCCCGAGTTTTAATCACTGGTCCAAACGGAACTGGAAAAGAATTAGTAGCACATCAATTACACGAAAGAAGCGAACGTTCATCTGCTCCTATTATCGAGGTAAACTGCGCAGCTATTCCATCGGAATTAATTGAAAGCGAATTATTTGGTCATGTAAAGGGTGCTTTTACTTCGGCTGTGAAAGATAGAGCAGGAAAGTTTGAAGCAGCTGATGGCGGAACTATTTTCTTAGATGAAATTGGCGATATGAGTTTATCAGCTCAGGCTAAAGTTTTACGTGCTCTACAAGAGAATTTAATTCAACGTGTTGGTGCAGACAAAGACATAAAAGTAAATGTTCGTGTGGTTGCTGCGACCAATAAAGATTTGAAAAAAGAAATTGAAGAAGGCAGATTCAGAGAAGATTTGTATCACAGATTAGCGGTAATTTTAATCAAAGTTCCAGCTTTAAATGATAGAAGAGACGATATTCCAGAATTAATTGAGCATTTTGCTGCTAAGATTGCTTCGGAACAAGGAACTTCTCCAAAATCATTTTCAAAATCAGCCATCAAATTATTACAAGAATACGATTGGACAGGTAATATCCGAGAATTACGAAATGTAGTTGAACGTTTAATTATTTTAGGTGGAAACGAAATTTCGGAACAAGATGTAAAACTGTTTGCAAGTAAATAAATTTGGTAAAAGGTGAAAGGTGATGGGTAAAAGGTACCTATTTCCATTTACCATTTACCCATTACCATTAAAAACAATGCAATTAAAAAAAATAAATCCCAACCTTCAGAAAGCACTTATTGAAAACGATTTTATCGAAGCTAATGAGTTGCAACAAGAAACATTTTCAACTATTAAAAGTGGAGTAGATGCTGTAATTCAAGCGCCAAATGGTTCTGGAAAAACCACTACTATTTTAATGAATGTGATTCAGAAAATGGAAAAGCCAGTTGGTGAAAGTACTCGCGCTTTAATTTTAGTTCAAGACAAAGAAAAAGTATTGGAAGCAGTTGAAATGTTTAAGAAATTGAATCGTTATAATAATTTAAGAGTTTTTGGTGTTCACGAAAAAGGGGATATCGATTACGATAAAAACCAAATTTCCTTAGGAATGGATGTATTGATTGGAACGCCAATTCGTATCAACGAAATGTTCTCATCAGCAGGATTCAATATGACTACTATTAAAATATTTGTAGTTGATGATGTTGAAGAAATGTTGCGTAAACGAGAAGATTCCATCATTCAAAGACTTTCTATGAGTGCAGAAAAAACCCAACGTTTATTCTTCTGTTCTCAAATTACCGAAAGAGTGGAAGTTTTAGCCGACAGAATAATGATTGAGCCTTTATTTTTTGAAATGGACGATAACGAATAAAAAAGCCTGAAGTAATTCAGGCTTTTTTGTTATTATTTCACTTGGTCTAAACCTCTTTTTCTTAGTAATGGTTCTGTACTTGGTTCAGCGCCTCTAAAGCTTTTGTAAAGTTCCATTGGATCTTCAGTTCCTCCTTTTTCTAAAATGTTTTTTCGGAATGATTTTGCGTAATCTTGATTGAATAATCCGTTTATTTTGAATACTTCAAAAGCATCGGTATCTAAAACTCCTGACCAAATATAACTGTAATATCCAGCCGAATAACCACCAGCAAAAATATGGTTGAAATACGTACTTCTGTATCTAGGAATTATTGTGCTTGGTAAGTTAATTTTGTTCATCGCTTCTTTCTCAAAAATTTCAGCGTCAACCGAAATATTTCCTTTTTGAGTGTGGTATTGCATATCTAAAAGTGAAGCAGCTAAATATTCAGTAGTAACAAATCCTTGATCAAAAGTTCCTGCTTTTTGCATTTTTTCAATCAACGCATCAGGAATAACTTCTCCTGTTTTATAGTGTTTTGCATACATTTTCATTACTTCTGGTTCGGAAGCCCAGTTTTCCATAATTTGAGATGGTAATTCAACGAAATCTCTTGGAACACTTGTGCCTGCTACACTTTCATAAGTCACGTTTGATAATAATCCGTGTAACGCGTGACCAAATTCGTGGAAGAACGTACTTACTTCGTCAAAAGTTAACAAAGCTGGAGCGTTTTCTGTTGGTTTAGTGAAATTACAAACGATAGAAACTACTGGAGCAATACGTTTTCCATTTTCCATTTTTTGTGTTCTGTACGAAGTCATCCAAGCACCACCTCTTTTAGAAGCTCTTGGGTGAAAATCCATGTATAAAATTCCTACGTGATTTCCGTTAGCTTCTGTTACTTCCCAAACCGTTACATCTTCGTGGTATTTTGGGACGTTGTTTAACTCTTTAAATTGTAACCCATATAAATTTTTACAAACCGTAAAAACACCTTCTCTTGTTTTTTCTAAACTGAAATAAGGTTTCATTTCTTGTTCGTCTAAATCAAAACGTTCTTTTCTGATTTTTTCAGCATAATATCTCCAGTCATAAGGTTGAACCTCGTCATTGATTCCCTCTTTCGCCATCATTGCTTTAATATCAGCCGCTTCTTTGTTAGCCATGTTTAAGGCTGGAGTCCATAAGTCTATCAACAATTTAGTTGCTGTTTCAGGATTTTTAGCCATCGATTTTTCTAATACATAATCCGCGTGTGTTTCATACCCAAGAAGTCTTGCTTTTTCACTTCTTAAGTTTGCAATTTTGATTGCTAATTCTTTGTTGTCTTTATCGTTGTTGTTGTTCGCTCGCATTTGGTAAGCATTCCAAATTTCTTGACGCAATTTTCTGTTTGAACTGTATTGTAAAAAAGGCATTACGCTTGAATTTGACAAAGTAAATACCCATTTTCCAGCTTTTCCTTTCGCTTTAGCATCAGCAGCCGCGGTTTCAATAAGTTCGTTTGGTAATCCTGCTAAATCATTTTTATCAGAAATTACTAATTCATACGAATTGGTTTCAGCCAAAATATTTTGTCCATATTTTAATGTAGAAACGGCCATTTCAGAGTTGATTTCTCTTAATCGCTTTTTATTTTCTTCTGATAAATTAGCACCGCTTCTAACAAAGTTTTTATAAAGATTCTCCAAAATCTTAGCTTGTTCTTTGTTTAATTTGAAGTTCTTTTGGTTATCCCAAACGTTTTTTACTCTTTGGAATAAAGCATCATTCAAATAAATATTGTCATTATGTGCGGATAATTTTGGAGCTATTTCTTTCGCAATTGCTTGAATTTCTTCGTTGGTGTTTGCACTATTAAGATTGGAAAAAACCGTATTTACTCTAGAAAGTAATTTTCCTGAATTTTCCATCGCTAAAATTGTATTATCAAACGTTGGTTTTTGTTTGTTGGAAACAATAGTGTTAATTTCTAATTCATGCTTTTTAATTCCTTCTAAAATAGCAGGTTTAAAATGTTCATTTTTAATCAAATGAAAGGGTGGAACCTGATGAGGAGTAGTATACGTTTCAAAAAACGGATTCATAGTGGTTTTGTTTTTGTCTTGTGCATTAACCGTTACAGCAGTAGTAAATGCTGAGAATAATAGTATTGTTTTGATTTTCATTTTTGTGAAATTTAAAACGTAAAAATAAGCGATTTCTAATTGGAAGTCTAAAACTTAACTATATTTTATGAATTTGACATAAAAAAACTCCTGGAGATTCAGGAGTTTTATATTTTATTGTTTTATAATCTTTTTATTTAAAGTTCTCGCGTTCGTTTCAATAAAAATAGTGTAAATACCTGAACTCAGATTCGATAAATCTAGAGTTCTTTTATTGTCATTTATTTCGTTTGAAAATATTATTTGTCCTAATTGATTGTAAATTCTGATATTTCTAATTTGATTATCACTTTCAATATTTAAATTATCTATAACAGGATTTGGACTTAATTTAAAATTATCAATTATAAAAGTTTCAGAATTTAGAGTAGATTGGACATTTACTCTAGCACTAAAAGTATTCCCAATAGCATTATTGTTTATAGGTGTAATTGTATAATCTACATAACCATTTGCGTTAACATCTATTAAAGAAAGTTGTTGTGCAATAGTAGTTCCTGATCCATTTGAAGCTCCGCTAATATTGTTTGCTGTAAATGTCCAAGTAAAATTTGAATTTGATACATTACTACTTGATAATACAATATTAGAAAAATCATTATTATTAATAGTTTGATTAGTTGTATTTGCAATTCCAATAGGAACTATGTCAATATTTACTGTAGCTGTAGAAAAGCTATAGCAGCCTGTATTGTCATCTATTAATTCATATTTAAATGAACTATTTGAGGCTCCGGCTTCAGGAGTAAATGTTCCTCCTATAGCATCAAAAGTTCCTCCGGTTCCAACTGTTCTTGTCCATGTTCCTCCAGCTTCTTCTCCTGAAATTATTGAAAATAGATCAATGGGTGTAGTCGAAGTTTCGCTTACCGAAATATCACCATCTAGTCCTGTATTGGGCGAAGGATTTACATATACAGTTAAAGTAATTGGGCTTCCTTGACAAACACCTCTAACAGGGGTTACATAATATATAACAGTACCACTCATTGTGTTGTCAATTACAGCTAAAAAGTCATTAATCGACAATCCTGTTCCAGATGAAGCACCAGTTAAATTAGTAGAAGTTGAAGTCCAAGTGAAATAAGTTCCAGATAGTGTTGAAGCAAGATAAAGATCTGCGAATTCATTACTACAAATAGATAGATTTGGAGATGGTATTGCTACAGGTATAGGATTTACTGTAATCATAATATTTATTGGATTTCCATCTTCTCCATTTGCTCTCGGTGTTATTGATAATATTATATTACCATTCAATTGTGAGTTTGCTATATTTACTGTTTGATTGATATTTGTTTCATTTCCAAAAGGTAAAAAGGAATTACTTATATTATTGGTGGTGGCAGTCCATGTATAAGTAGTGTTAGGGGTATCACTATTTAAAACTATATCAGTTACTGACCCATCACAAATTGATGATGTAAAAGTTGCTGTTACTGTTGGTGGAACTAATGAATTACTTTTTGAAAAAATAAAATTGCTTAATAAAATTAAAGAAAGTAGAATGTAGCTTTTTTTCATTTGTTTGTTTTTTGTTTGTCAAAAATATATAAAATATTTCATTAACAAATTAGTTCTAAAGTTTTAAT
>CAZCIV010000169.1:0-6010 GCA_964498595.1 uncultured Flavobacterium sp. | reverse complement strand
GTCCATAATTCTCATATTTTTTTATTAAAGAAATGGCTATTGATTTTTGAGCGTATTTACTATTAGTTTTCAAAATATTTGAAAATAGGGATGGTAATTCTTTAGTGTTAGTAATCCAATTTAAACTTACTTCAGCATATTTTCTTGCAAGTAACTTATAATTTTTCTCTTCCTTATTTTTTGTAAGAAAAGCTTCCATCTTCTTAGCTAAATCCTCTATTACAACCTCATTTTGAGGCCAATAATAACCATCATGACGTGAAAAATATTTATCAACTTGAACTAATTCTCCAAAATCAGATTCTACAAATTCATTCATTGGCCCACAATCAGGTACAATTACTCCTAAACCAGATGAAATAGCTTCTACTACTGTTAATCCTATACCTTCTAAGCGGGATGGATAAACATATACATCACCTAAATAGTATAAACCAGGAGCATTTACAGTTTTGAAGATAATTTCTAATTTCCCAGTATCTAAATATTTATCTATTAAAAGTGATAAATCAGGATAAAAAGTTTTTAAGTCTAGTTGACTATGAATTATAACTTTAAAATTATCCGAATCTATAAACTCTATGGCCTTTATTAATAAATCGGTTCCTTTTCTTAGAGGGTTCATACCGCAAGAATGAAAAAAGACTAATTTATCTTTTTCATCATTTAACTTAATAGGCTTAAATAAATCAACATTGGTACCCCAAGGTATATATTTTGCTCCATGATGCCACTTAAAAGCCTCAAAATGTTTTTTGGTATTACAAATTAACATATCATAAATCCCAAACAATGGCACTGTTTTTTCAGTATAATAATCTACGTAAGCAATAGTTTTTACACCAAGTTCGTGACACCAAATTAAAGGCTCCCACCAATGTTGTTCATTAAAAAGAATAGCTTGAATATCATTCTTTTTTATCCAGTTAACAAACTCTTTTTTATCAATTACCGTAACTGAAAAAGGAGAGCTAATTTTTTTAGACCAATGGACATTTGGTAAATCCCATACAGAATTACCAATAGCATAAGATTCACCTGACCTTGCATAAATAAATACATCATGTTGTTTTTGAAGCACCTCCATATATTGTTTTGAGACATAAGCTGCTCCCCGTTCGAACCAAGTTGTGACAATTCCTATATTCATGTAGTAAAATTATTTATTGTTTGCAATGGAAAATTATAATACTTATTATAAACAATCGAATCCTTAAACTTTCCTTCTTTCTTTTTGATGTTTAAGTTACTTGCACTTGAAACAATTGAATGGTCTTCAATATCTTTTGTTATTAAACTACAAGCCCCAATAATAACATCTTCTCCAATTATTACGGGACCTGCTATAACAGTATTAGCAGATATCATTGACCAATTCCCTATTGTAGGTGTAGATCGATTACCCTTTTTTCTACCCATATTACCTCCTAATGTAACAAACTGCCCAATTGTTACCATTTTTCCAATTACAGAGCTATGTCCCAATATTATACCGTATGGGTGTGGCAACCTAAGTCCTCCCATAATTTCCAATTGGTCATAAACTGATATTAAATATCTCCTTTTTAATCTATAAGAATAGTAATGTTTAAAAAAAGAAAAAAAGCCCTTTTTTGAAAAGTAACAATACAATCTAATTAACAACACGGCATGAAATGAATCCGATTTAATCTTCTTTAATATTTTAAATATCAATATAAAATTATTACACTTTATTGGCTCTCCTTTTGATTCAATATTATCCCAAGATAAATCATACCTTAATTTTTCTAAAATATCCATCACTTTTTTATTTTATTTTTAATGCTTTTAATAAAAATTTAAAATCTGACATTTTTACTATTATTGATGATGAAACCTTAATGTTTAGCTGTTTTTTTGCAAAAATAAAAAGCATAGTTGCATTAAAAATAACCCCTAACAAAACGGCAAGAGATGCACCTATTATATCAAAATAAGATATTAAAAGAAAACCTGTAAATCCAGTAGTAAATAATGACCAAATAAATATTTTTAATGTAATAGTTGGATTTCCAATACTTGAAAAGAAATTAATAAATACAATTGTTATTGAAGAAAAAACAAAAGAAATCGACAATACAATTAATGGTACTTTAGCAGGTAAAAATTCTCTACCGTATAAAGTTAATAGTATAAAATCACCAAAAATTATTATCCCTGCGATTGAAAAGATTGAAATAAAAACCAATAATCTAATTGTCTTTTCTACTTCTTTTATTAATTTTTCCTTTTCAGTGCTTGCCCATTTTGAATAAATTAGAGGTCCTATGCTAGTAGGTATTAAAATAAACATATTTGATATAGCAGTTGCTCTTGAAAACAATCCAATAGACTCAAATCCATTATCTGACAGGCTTTTCAACAAAAAAATAACAAGGTTTGACGATAATAAAAAAACTAAATTAGTTGCAGAAAGTTTTACTCCATAAAAGAAAATTTTTTTTAAAATTTTATAATCTATATTTATTTTGACGTTGATATCATGTCTTAGATAAAAAATTAACAATAAAAAAGGGATTAAATTACCCAAACCAATTAAGCTAATTACAACATTTATATCAAAGTAATTAGTTTGATAAAAAAAAAGAATACCTATTAGAAAAATAATAGTCGATAGTAGACTTAAAATTTGTATTTTGACGACCTCTAGTGAAACATAAAGTACAGGATAAAGTACACTATACAAAAGCAAACTACCTGATCCAATAGAAAAAAATAAGATTCCATAAAATTCTAAAATCCCAAAATAGTTTTGAAAAAAAGATAATCCTATTGTAAAAAACAATATTACAAATAAAGAAAGAAATAAAAAGACCTTCAACAAAGTTGAAACTAAAGTTGTTTTATTAATTTGTTTAGAATTTATAAAATATATTGAGGCATTACCATAACCCATAGCAAGTATAGTAAGTAACATGACTTGTGTGGACAATATTAATTGATATTGTCCTATTCCTTCAACCCCAAGATACCTTGCCAAAAAAACGCTTGAAATTAACGATAAAAAAGCTCCTCCAAATTTACCTAATAGTGATAATAAACTTTTTTGTGTGAAATTCATTTCAATTCTTATATCTAATTATTAATCCCACAAAAATCTAAAACTACTTTATCTTTTGAAATTTCAAGATTTTTAAATTCATCATGTGCTACTAAAAACACAATAATATCAGCATTATCAGCAGCTTCTTTGTAATTGGTAATTTTGAAAACTTGATGGTCTTCAATATTAGGTTCTACTATATAATATTGCTCATCTTGTGCGTCTTGTAATACTTTTTGAGCTATGTATTTGGCTGGTGATTCTCTTAAATCGTCAATATTGGGTTTAAAAGCTAATCCCATGATTGCTACACTTGGTTTTCTGCCATGCTTGATTTGAAATTCTAGTTTAGCGGTTTTCACTTGTTCAGCACACCAGAAAGATTTGTAATTATTTACTTCTCTGGCTGATGCAATTATCTTAGATTCCATGGGATAATCGGCAACGATAAAGTATGGGTCAACCGCAATACAATGTCCTCCTACTCCACAACCGGGTTGCAAAATATTTACTCTTGGGTGTTTATTGGCTAATTTAATTAGTTCCCAAACATTGATATCGGCTTTAGCACAGATTAAAGATAACTCATTGGCAAAGGCAATCTGCACATCTCTTGAAGAGTTTTCGGTTAGTTTACACATTTCTGCCGTACGAGCATTTGTTGCATGCAATTCTCCTTTTACAAATTGACTGTAAAATGCAATTGATTTTTGAGTAGAAACCTCATCTACTCCACCAATAACTCTGTCGTTGTGAACTAATTCGTACATTACATTTCCAGGCAATACTCTTTCTGGACAATATGCCAAATGAATTTTCCCTTTTAATTCTGGTCTTTCGGAAAAGATGTAGTTCATCATTTTTTCTGTGGTACCAATTGGTGAAGTAGATTCAATAATATACAAATCACCTTCTTTCAAAAGAGGAATAATTGCCTTAGTTGCAGCTTGAACAAATGAAATATCAGGTTCATTTTTAGCTTTAAAAGGAGTTGGAACTACTATTAAATAAACATCTGCTTCAACAGGTTTTGTGTCTGCTATTAAAAAACCGTTGGCTACAGCTTTTGCCAC
The DNA here is from genome assembly GCA_964498595.1 of uncultured Flavobacterium sp. Lineage (GTDB taxonomy): Bacteria > Bacteroidota > Bacteroidia > Flavobacteriales > Flavobacteriaceae > Flavobacterium. Next base: position 1,873 of record CAZCIV010000169.1, on the reverse strand, counting down.
AGCTTCATCTAAACTAGGTTCAACAATATGTATTTTTCCTGCATTTATGGTATCTACCACTTTTTGATTCACATCAACACCATGAACATGTATATTATTGTTGGCAATCAAAGCTGAGGTTGGCAATCCAATATATCCTAACCCTACAGTTACTACTTTTTGAATACTCATAATTTAAATTTCTTTGATATATTTTACTATTCTTTCACAAGCTTTTCCATCTCCATAAGGGTTGTGTAAAGCACTCATTTGTTCGTATCTTTCTTTATTGTTTAATAAATCTAAACACTCACTTATTATTTTATCTTTATTCGTTCCTACTAAAATAACAGTTCCGGCTTCTACAGCTTCTGGTCTTTCAGTGGTATCTCTCATCACTAAAACAGGCTTCCCTAAACTTGGAGCTTCTTCTTGTACTCCACCACTATCTGTTATGATAATGTAAGACTGATTCATTAACCACACAAAAGCTGGATAGGCTAATGGACTGATAAGCTTAATATTTGAAACATCTCCTAATATTTCATAAACAGGCCCTTTTACATTAGGATTCAAATGCACTGGATAAATAATTTGAACATCTGGATTTGCTAGGGCTATTTCTTTAAGTGCTGCACATATATTTATAAATCCATCACCATGATTTTCTCTTCTATGACCCGTTACTAAAATAATCTTTTTTTTAAAATCTATAGTTGATTTTAAAGATTCTATTTCATCATTTTGTATTGAGTTAACTTTATCAGAACTTTGCAACAAGGCATCAATTACGGTATTTCCAGTAATCAAAATAGAAGATTCGACTATGTTTTCTAAAAGTAAATTCTCTTTTGAAGTTATGGTTGGGGCAAAATGTATATCTGCAATCCTACCCGTTACTTGTCTATTCATTTCTTCAGGAAAAGGAGAATATTTATTATGCGTTCTTAAACCTGCTTCTACATGACATACTTTTGCTCCACCATAAAATGCAGCAATACTTGTTGCCATTGTTGTAGATGTATCTCCATGAACATACACATAATCGGGCTTAAAATCTTCTAAAATTGGTTTTAATCCTAAAATAATATCTGAAGTTAAGGTATATAAATTCTGATTTGGCTTCATTAAATCCAAATCATAATCAGGCTTAATTTCAAAAAAATCTAACACTTGATCCAACATTTCTCTATGCTGAGCTGTAACACAAACTTTCGTTTCAAATGCCTCATATTTTTGAAACTCCTTTATTAAAGGAGCCATCTTAATGGCTTCCGGTCTTGTACCAAATACAATCAGGTTTTTCTTTTTCATCATTACAACTTCCCATCAACGTTATTACCCAAAATCCCCTTCACATCATACAACAAACTAGTATCTTTTTGCATAGAAGCTAAATCTAATTGTAAAAATTCTTTATGAGCAACCCCTAACACTACAGCATCAAACTTCTGGGTCGGCAATTCATCAGTTGTAACTAATCCATATTCGTGTTTTACTTCTTCAGGGTTGGCCCAAGGGTCGTAAATAGTAATGGTAATACCATAGTCAGCCAAGGCGGCAACAACATCTACAATTTTTGTATTACGAACATCAGGGCAATTTTCTTTGAAAGTAATTCCAAGCATTAATAAATTCGCCCCATTAACAGTAATCCCCTTTTTTATCATCAACTTCACTACCTGCGAGGCAACATACTCTCCCATAGAGTCATTCAGCCTGCGGCCTGCCAAAATAATCTCCGGGTGATAGCCGTGCTCTTGAGCCTTTTGAGCCAAATAATAAGGGTCAACCCCTATGCAATGCCCTCCAACCAGTCCTGGTTTAAACGGCAAAAAGTTCCATTTCGTGCCCGCAGCTTCCAAAACAGCATGGGTATCAATATTCAAAATAT
>CAZCIV010000168.1:0-6022 GCA_964498595.1 uncultured Flavobacterium sp. | reverse complement strand
GCAACCGCATTTTTTGAGTGATTTCCTTCTGCATTTACTACTAAATCGTAAGCTAATTTTACTCTTTCCCAACGTTTGTCTCTATCCATTGCATAGTATCTTCCAATTACAGAAGCTAATTTGGCATTGGTATTTTGAAGATAATTTTCTAAATCAGAAATGTATTTTGCTCCCGATTTTGGATCTACATCACGACCATCGGTAAAGGCATGAACAAACATTTTTTGAACACCACTTTCTTGAGCAGCATCAATCAAACCTCTTAAATGTGAAGTATGAGAATGTACACCACCATCGGAAACTAATCCTAAGAAGTGAATTGCTTTATTGTTCTTTTTGGCATAATCGAAAGCATCCATAAGTGGTTTTTCTTGACTCATGGTTTTGTGTTCAACCGCTAAATTCAGTTTGGCTAAATCTTGGTAAACGATTCTTCCAGCGCCTAAATTCATATGACCTACCTCTGAATTTCCCATTTGACCTTCGGGTAAACCTACGTTTAAACCATCGGTTCTTAATTGTGCATTTGGGTATTTGGTATATAAACTGTCAATGAAAGGTGTGTTGGCGTTGTCTATTGCAGAAACTTTTGGATCGGGCGATTTTCCCCAACCGTCCAATATCATTAAAATTACTTTTTTGTTCATTTTTGTGTGTTTGTACAAAGATAAACAATTGGTAAATTTTTAGATGAAAATCCGACTTAAAATTACGAAAACGATTAAGTGGTTTAACCTTTTCTAATCCAGTTTTTGGCTTGGTTGTAATCGATAAAATAACGAACACTTATTGATAAAATATGATTCAAATTGTCCTGTAATAAATTAGAAAAATTCGAATTGAAATTTTTATTAATAGTTCTGTCAAAAGTTGCAGCATTATTTCGGTATAAAATCGACATTTGACTTCCTGGAGCAAACCACCATGAATAACTTAAATCTAAATTCCAAGTGCTAAAGTTTGAGTTTTTATTACCTGTATAAGTGGTGTTTAGTGCTAAACTTCCATCTTCATTTAAGTTGTTGATTTTGTTGTTTTCAGCCAAAGACCAATAATGTCTAACCGATAAATTAAAATTCATCACGCTGCTTATCGAAAATTTACTAGATATTGAATTCGTATAAGTATCTCTATTTCTTCTGGCAAAAATGATATTTGAGCCTTCAAAATCAATAAAACCAATGTCATTTTGCTGTTTGAAATAATCAAAACTGTATGATAAAGAAAATTTGTCGTTAAATCGATATCTTGGACTAACATTTATCCCTGCTTCATATCTGTTTTGGTTTATAACGTGGGTTATATAGGGATTGATGTCTACAGCAAATTTATAATTGTAATTCGATGAAAAATATAAAAATCCACCAACATTTGTAGGATTTACGAAATACCTATCAGCGACACGCGGTTCGTAATAATCGTAATTTTTGAAAGGGTTAAAGTTGATTCCAGCGCCAAAATAATGATTTTTCTTGTTTGTAGAATTTAAGTTAACATTGAAATTACTTGCTTGAATTTGGTTTGTTGGCGTATAAAATTCAAAGTAAGAATTTAAGTTAATTCTAAAGGTGTTGAAAGTTTTATTTGGGTTTAAAATACGAAAGTTAGTGTTTCCAGAAAACGAATAATAATTGGTTCTGAAATTAATTCCTAAATCGTTGATTTCGAAATCTTTTGACATGTATTCGCTTCCAAAGCTATATCTGAATTTTCCGTTTGTTTCTGCAAAATATAACGATGCGTTATAACCGTTTTTATTTTCAACATCATTAATACTGCTCGATTTTAATCCTCCAGAAAGATTGTATTTGTTGGTTTTGTTGTTCAAGTCGAATAGTAATCCGGTTACGTTGGCATCTCTAAAACTTCCGTTTCGTGTAACATTTGTGTTAATGAAAGTTACCGATGAATTTTGATTAAATCGTTGATCAAAAACCATCACGTTATAATTTGTCAAAGGAGAAACTACAATTTGTCTTGTATTATCATTATCGTCATTTGAAACCGTTGCCATTGTTTTTTCAGTTATGGCATTAAGAAAACCAATTCCCAAACCATCTTTATCGCGACCTGAAATTTTCATTGCATTTAATAAATTTACAGCTCCGGGATACGCTACAGATTCATTTGCAGCTATGTTTAAATTCAAATCAGGGGTTTGTCCAATTCTTCTCGAATACAATAAATTTCCTTTGCTAAATAAGTCAGTTCCTTCTGTGAAGAAAGGGCGGTTTTCGTTAAATTGTTGTTCGAAAGGACCTAAATTCAAAACCACATTATCAAATTTTGTTTGGCCAAAATCGGGAACTAAAATCGCATCTAAAGTAAAAGCGTCATTAATTCCATATTTAACATCCAATCCACCTTTTAATTCGCCTTTTGTTTTTTGAGCATCACTTCCTGAAAGATAAAAGGAAGAATAAGGGATTAAGAACAATCGGGTGGGGGTTTTGATGTTTTCGATTCCAGTTAAAATTCCGGCTTGCTGCGAAATGGCTCCAATTTTATTATCAATAGGACTCCAAGTGTATTTTTGACGTTCTCTTCTAACTTCTCTAAAAAAGTTAAGTCCCCAAGTTTGTTTGTCTTTTTCAGGAAAACGTAAAGCTGCGTATGGAATTTTCATTTCGATGACATAGCCAAAATCGGTTATTTTTGCATTGCTTTCCCAAATAGCATTCCAAGAACCATCTTCACCTTCCGCAGAAGTAAAGTTGGTGTCGATTTGTCCGTTGGCAGCGGTAACAAAAAATCTAAATTCTTGCTGTCCATCGTTGTAACCATTAATAAAAATCCCAAAAAAATCAGAAGTTCCTAATTCGTCTCTTTCTACTAACTCTTTTAAAATTTTTTCTGGATTTGGATCGTATAATTTTGCTCCTACATATATTGCATTATCAGAATATAGTATTTTAACTTCGGTTTTAAATTCTTCGGGAATAGGTGTTCCGTTTTTAGGTTCTAAAGAAACAAAGTCGGTTGCAATTTCTGCATCTTTCCAAGAAGCTTCGTTTAATTCAGCATCAATTGAAATGTTTTCAGTTGTTTTCTTTGTAGATACACTTTTTTTTGTTTGTGAAAATGACAAAAGAAAGCTTGTGAAGCAAATAAATATAGTGATGCCAAATTTGTCTGTCATGTAATGAATTTTGATTGCAAAAATATTGGATTACATTATATGTCTACTTTTTTTATATAATGTTTAACTTTTGTGAGAATAATCGATAAAAGGTTAAAAATTTTCGATAAAAAACACTCGATAGTTTGTATGTTTAAAAATAATAAATATATTTGAACCATTACAATAATAATACAACTACTAGATTAACAATGAATTACAGATTTTTACCCCTAATTTTATTTTGCGTTTTTGCGTTCAAGCCTTTAAATACAACAGAAATTACTAAGAATAAAGTTAAATCTACCGATCCAAAATTAATTGCTGCAAATGCGAAAACTACTTTTGAAGCTAAGACTAAATCATTTTATTCAGTTATTGATACTAATGGTTTTTCTTTACCTTCTTTTGAAAGTTTCATTGCTGCTTTCGAAGGATATGAGCAATTAAAGCAACTGGGAAAAATTCAAAATGAAATTTTAACTATAGTTGATTTTAGTTTGTCATCAACTCAAGAAAGAATGTGGGTTGTTGATATGAAAACACAAAAAGTAATTTTAAAATCGTTAGTTTCTCACGGAAGAAATTCGGGTTCTGAATATGCAACTGATTTTTCTAATGCAAGCGAATCTTTTAAAAGTAGTTTGGGATTTTATGTAACAGGAGAAACTTACACTGGTAAACACGGTTTATCTTTACGTTTAGACGGAATGGAATACGGAATTAATGATAATGCTAGAAATAGAGCAGTTGTAGTTCACGGAGCTGATTATGTAAGCAAATCGTTTATTAAAAATACGGGAAGATTAGGAAGAAGTCAAGGTTGTCCAGCTGTTCCTTATGAAATACACAAAGAATTAATAGAAACCATTAAAGGAAAATCTTGTATTTTCATTTATCACCCATCAAGAGCTTATGTGGCAAAATCTAAATTAGTTTCTTAGTTTCTGAAAAAGAACTTTGTCGAGTTCATAAATGTCATCTCTAAATTGCAGTTTGTTATTTTCTATCCAACTCGTCCAATAAAACAAATATACATTCACAGTGTCTTTAACAGATACTGTTTTTGTTTTTTCTTGTTTAAGAATGGAATCGATTTCGCTTCCACTCCATTTTTCTGGATTGATTTCAGTTAATATTTGTTTGGTTAAAACCAATGGATTTTCAACTCGTACACAGCCTGAACTCAATGAACGATATGTTTTTACAAAATAATCGCGATGATTGGTATCGTGTAAATAAACGGAATGGCGGTTAACAAAATTGAATTTCACCAATCCCAACGAGTTATTATAACCGGGTTTTTGAACGTATTTGTAATTGTTTGCTTTTGCAGGATTCCATTCATACGGACTCACTTCTTTTCCTTGACTGTTGTATATGGTTAATCTTCGTGAAGGAAAATAATTTCGGTTTTTTGATGCCTCTGGAGTTAAATCTTCTTTAATAATGGTTGGTGGAATTGTCCAAGTTGGATTAAAAACAAAATTAGATAACTTCGAACTTAAAATAGGCGTTTTTCTCTTTGGAGTTCCCACCACAATTCGATGTGAAGCAATCGTGTCATTATTTTTTACATAATGCAACATATAATCTGGAATATTGGCAATCAAATATTTTTCACCTAAATCGGAAGGATACCAACGCCAACGCTCTAAATTGGCAAATATTTGTTCAATTCGCTCGCTTTTAGTGGTGTTTAAAGCTCTAAGTGTTCCAATTCCGATAACGCCATCGGGAGCTAAACCATGACGTACTTGAAAACGCTTAACAGCCTTGAATGTTAAAGAATCATAAGCCCAGGTAATTAAACTATCTTTGTTTTTATAATCTTTCCAATAGGCCAAACGCTTTTTAATTTTTACCATTTCAGGTAACGTATCGTTTACGACAATTTTATTTTTTGTGCTTATTTTTTCAAAAGTTACGTTTGGGAATTTATCAATTTCAACTAAACTTTTTTTAAGTAATTGGTAAACAATATGATTTGGTTTTAAATCTTTAAAGGTTGAAGCAATCATTTTCTCTTTAATCCCTTTTTCTAATAATGGAGAAAGTGCTATTTCCTTTGGTTTTAAATCCCAATCGGTATATAATTCTTTTGGGTTTAATTTGCCTTTATGTAAATGATTTGCAATTTTTTCAAAGGTTTCGGTAAGTAGAATGTCGTATTTTACAATATCTTCATCGTTTAATTTTGCTCTTTTGCTTTCTAAATCTTCAATAATTTTAATTTCATAATCTTCAGGATTCAAACCTTCTTGATAGCAAAACTTAATTTCATTAATCAAATCTTTTCGGTTTTCATCTAAATACCAAATTTCGTGAAAGTTCATTTTTTGATAATACAATTTCAAACTATCTGATTTTTCCGAAAGTAAGTCAGGATGGACAGGTCTAATAATTACATTTAAAACGGTATCTTTAATAATGCTGTTGTCAAATGCAATAGGCAACGGTTCCTTTTTACAAGAAATGACAGAGAGAATAAGAAGTAGAAAAGTAATTTTTTTCATAGAGCGCAACAATTGTGATATAAATATAAGAAGAATTATTAATAATCTTCTTAGTGCGTTTTCTTATACATTACAAAATGAATGCCAACATCAGGAATTAAAAAAGAATCGCCAATAATTTTATAATTTAATTTTTCGTAAAAGGGAACCGCATTTTCTCTTGCATTGAACCAAATTAAATCGGCATTCAAATTAATGCAATGATTTTCAGCTTCTTTTACTAATTCGACTCCCAAGCCTTTTCCTTGAAATTCTTCCAAAACCGCCATTCCTCTAATTTGAAATTGATTTGATTCTGGGAATAAAGTATTATTTTCTTTAAAAATGGAGATGATTCCAGCAAGTCTGTTTTCTAAAAACAATCCAAAATGAGTCGTGTTATCATCAT
>CAZCIV010000167.1:0-6029 GCA_964498595.1 uncultured Flavobacterium sp. | reverse complement strand
TGACATCGGAGTTAATTGGTTTCAGTTGAGATAATCAGTTTTTGAATGGAGCTACAAAGGACTTCGACAGGCTCAGTCTGACATCGGAGTTAATTGGTTTCAGTTGAGATAATCAGTTTTTGAATGGAGCTACTAAGGACTTCGACAGGCTCAGTCTGACATTGGAGTTAAACGTTTTAGTTAAATAGGCCTGTTCTTTAAAATAATAATTACAGCATTGTCAAGCTGAGCTTGTCGAAGCCTAATGGAAACGAATTGTGCTACTAAGGACTTCGACAGGCTCAGTCTGACATTGGAGTTAATTGGTTTCAGTTGAAAAATAAATTTTTTAATTTTGTAATTCCAACTTTGTCACCCTTAGCGAGCCTGTATTGAGCTATGTCGAAATGAAGGCTGCTGGAAATAATTTTGTATTTCAATATTTAATCTACCTCTATTTCCATAAATTTTACTTATTTTTAACCCTTTGAAGTGAAAGGAACAATGAGTAAAAGAAAAATTGCTGTTGTTATTACAGCGCGCCCCTCCTACAGTAGAGTAAAAACGGTATTAACTGCTATTCAGCAACATTCTGATTTGGAATTGCAACTTATTGTTGCGGCTTCTGCTTTATTAGAGCGTTATGGCTCTGCTGTGAATTATATTCAAATGGATGGATTTGAGATTGCTGCTAAAGTGTTTAATGTTTTAGAAGGAGAGAATTTGACTGCTGCGGCTAAAACTACTGGAATTGGTATTTTGGAACTTTCTACTGTTTTTGATAACCTGAAACCTGATATTGTAGTAACGGTAGCTGATCGATTTGAAACTATGGCTACAGCTATTGCTGCTTCTTATATGAATATTCCATTGGCTCACATACAAGGTGGTGAAGTAACAGGAAATATCGATGAAAAAGTACGTCACTCGATTACAAAATTAGCTGATTATCATTTTGTGGCTTCCGAAAGTGCTAAAGAGCGCGTGGTGCGACTAGGTGAGAATCCAGCTTTTGTTTTTAATACGGGATGCCCTTCTATAGATTTAGCCAAAGAGGTAAAAGAGCATAGTACTACATTGCCTTTTAATCCTTATGAAAAATACGGGGGTGTTGGTGCTACACCTGATTTATCTAACGGCTATTTGGTTGTTATGCAACATCCGGTAACTAATGAATACCAAGATTCAAGAAAGCATATTGAAGCCACATTAGAAGCAATATATCAGTTAAATCGTCCTACTTTATGGTTTTGGCCTAATGTAGATGCAGGTGCTGATGGTACTTCTACAGGGATTAGAGCGTTTCGAGAGCAACACCAATTGCCTAATGTTCATTTTTTTAAAAATATGGAAGGCAAAGACTTTTTACACTTGTTACATCATGCCGATTGTTTGATTGGTAATTCAAGTGTTGGTATTCGCGAGTGTGCTTATTTGGGTGTTCCCGTGGTTAATATTGGAACTCGACAAAACCGAAGAGATAGGGGAAGTAATGTGGTGGATGTTACTTATGATGTGCAAGCTATTAAAAACGCTATTGAAGAACGTATTATAAGTTCAAAACAAACGTCTAATGTATATGGAGGTGGTGATGCAGGTAAACAGATAGCACAATTATTGGAGCAATTACCTTTACAGTTTCATAAAACAATTATGTATTAATGCGAATTCTAGCCATCATACCCGCTAGACGAGGCTCAAAAGGCGTTCCGGGTAAAAATATAAAATTGCTTGGCGAGTTGCCTTTGTTAGCTTATACTGCAAAATCAGCTTTGGCTTCTCAACTTTTGACTAAAGTGATACTTTCAACGGATTGTTCTGATATTGCAAATGTTGCAAAACAGTTTGGTATAGAAGTTCCTTTTATTCGACCAAAAGATTTGGCAACAGATAGCGCTTCGAGTATTTCAGTTGTGCAACATGCTGTTTCTTATTTAGAAAATCAAGGCGAATTTTTTGATGCTGTATGTTTGTTACAACCTACTGCTCCTTTTCGACCTAAGGGATTTATAGATGTTGCCTTGCAAAAATTTATGAAGGAAGAAGCGGATGCTTTGGTAAGTGTTTTACCTGTTCCTCATGAATTCAATCCGCATTGGGTATTTGAACCTAATGAGAAAGGTTTTTTACAAATTGCTACAGGTGAGGCTAAAATTATTACAAGAAGACAAGATTTACCGCCCGCTTTTTTTCGAGATGGGGCAATTTATATTACCAAAACTTCGGTTATTAATGAAGGGAGTTTTTATGGTAATAAGTTAAGTTACTTGCAAAGTCATCCTGATTTTTATGTTAATATTGACACGTTAGAAGATTGGGAAAAAGCAACAGCTAAATTACCTTTAATAAAATCTCAATTGTAATGTGTGGAATTGCAGGTGTTTTTTCTTCAATCCTTTTTTTAGAGGATAGAAAATCAAAGTTAGGAAAGATGTTGCAAGCCCAAGAACATCGCGGACCTGATGCTACACAAGAGTGGCACGATTCGCAATGTAGTTTGGGACACAATAGATTGAGCATTATTGATTTGTCTACTAATGCGAATCAACCTATGCCGAGTAGTTGTGGTCGTTATGTCATCGTTTTTAATGGTGAAATTTATAATTATTTAGAAATTAAAAAAGAATTAGTACCTCATTTTCAATTTCAAACCCAATCGGATACAGAAGTCTTATTAAACGCCTACATTCATTGGGGAACTGATTTTTTGCATCAACTCAACGGTATGTTTGCTATAGCTATTTGGGATAAGCAAGAAAAAAAGTTGTTTATTGCTAGAGATAGATTCGGAGTAAAGCCGTTTTATTATTATGCAGATGCTCAACAATTTACTTTTGCCAGTGAAATTAAAACCTTGTGGGCTTCTGGGATAAAAAAGATTCCCAATCAAAAAGTATGGGCTAATTATTTGTCTTTTGGGACGTATGGTATGCCCAATGAAACTTTTTGGGAAGCCATTCATCAATTACCAGCGGGACATTTTGCAGTTCTTTCTCAAGAAAACTTAACTACTTTTGAGCCACAACGTTGGTATGATTTTGTTTCAAGAGTTCAAGATACACCTGTTTTAGAAGTTTCGGAGTTAAAAAAGCAATATACAGCTTTATTAAACGATGCCATACAACTTCGTTTTAGATCCGATGTGCCATTGGGAATGAATGTTAGTGGCGGATTGGATTCTTCGACTTTGATTGCTTTAATTCACCAAAATCTTCCCATAAATAAAAACATTGAAGCTTTTACTTTTTATTGTAATGATGAAAATTATGATGAATTGCCTTGGGTTGAATTGTTACTGCAATATAAACCTTATTTGTTGAATAAAGTTTTACTGAAAGCGGATGAAGTACCTCAGTTAATTACTACTTTAAGTCAGAATCAAGACGAACCATTTGGAGGATTTCCTACTTTGGCTTATAGTTTGTTGTTTCAAGAAGCTAGAAAAAAAGGAATAAAAGTATTGATAGATGGGCAAGGCATGGATGAGGCTTGGGCAGGTTACGATTACTATCACAATCAATCCAATCAGGTGATTCAAGGCGTAACTAGTAGTCCAGTACGACCAGAAGTTTTAGTTGCTGATTTTGCTGTTTTGTCGGAAAAAGAAGTGTATCCACAACCTTTTGCTTCTTCTATGCAGAATATGCAATATCGCGATTTATTTTATACCAAAATTCCAAGAGCTTTGCGTTTTAATGATCGTATTAGCATGTTACATGGTACGGAATTACGTGAGCCTTTTTTGGATTATCGTTTAGTAGAATTGGCTTTTGCACAACAAGATAACGTAAAATACAATCAAGGTAATACGAAATGGTTGTTACGTCAGATAAGTCAAGAATTGTTATCTAATCAAGTGGCATTAGCTCCTAAACGACCTCTGCAAACGCCACAACGCGAGTGGATAGCGAATGAATTAAAAGAATACGTTTCAGATAAAATCCAGCAATTTGGTCAATTGGATTTTGTAGATTCCAAAAAAGTGCAACAAATTTGGCAGGACTATCGTAACGGAAATCAGGATAATAGTTTTTATATTTGGCAATGGATTAATTTGGTTGAATTAATAAAAAAATAGATGTTAACTGTTTCTAATTATCATTATATAAGAGAAGATTTCTCAACGCCTTATCCAAGTATTTTTGGTGTAACTCCTACCACATTTAAAAAACAATTGAAATTGTTGAGAAATGAAGGTGATTTTGTAACTCAAAAGGATTTTTTAGAAGATTATGAATACTTGGTTAAGACAAAAGATAATTTTAATTTTATTACTTTCGATGATGGTTTAAGAGAGCAGTTTGATTTTGCTATTCCTATTTTAAATGAGTTAGATGTTCAGGCAGTTTTTTTTGCCAATACAATTAATTTTGAAGAAAAAAAAGTTAGTACAGTTCATAAAATACATTTATTGCGTTCAGTTATATCTCCCCAAGAATTATTGAAAATTTTGAAGAGTCAGGAAATTGAAATGCTGACTCAAAACGAAATGTTAGAAGCAAGGCTATGCTATAGATTTGATGATGATGTGAGTGCTGAATTAAAATATTTGCTAAATTTTAAAATATCATTTGAAAGACAAGAATTGTTAATTCAATCCATTTTTGAAAGATATTTTATTGAAACTGAAACTTTAGAATTACTTTACATGTCAAACTTTCAATTACAATATTTGGCAACAAAAAATTGTTTAGGAAGTCATACGCATACTCATTATCCATTAGGATTATTAAGTGAAGATAAACTTATTTATGAATTAGAACATAGTAAAAATTATTTAGAGTGTTTAACAGGAACCTCCATTCAAATGATTGCTTATCCTTATGGAACTGATGAAGCTTGTACCGAAATGGTAGCGGAAAATGCTAAAAAAGCTGGGTACTTATATGGTTTTACAACAAAAAAGGGAAAGATTGATGACAATCAAAATAGACTACTTTTAAATCGATTTGATTGTAATGATTTAATAGGAGGAAAAAATTTTAAGTTATGATTACAAGAGAAGCTAATATTGGAGATTGGGTCAAATTAAATCATTTTTTTCTTAGAATTTACAGAAAAAATCATCCATTACTTAAAAAAGAATTTTGGGATTGGCAATATGGTGATTCAAGATTTGGGAGATCCTTCATTTGCTTAAATGAACAAAATGAAATAGTAGGACATGTTGGTGCGAATTTCGGGGGAGGATTGGCATGGATAATAAATGTTTATCTTGATGAAGAGTGTAGGGGTAAAGGAATTTTGTCCAAATTATATTCTTTGGCACGTAATTATTATCCATTAGCTGCAACAGCTGCTAACGAAGCAGGTTTAGGGTTGTATCAAAATATGAGATGGTACAGATATCATGATTTAGTTCGATTTGTTAAAATTAATCCATCACTAAGCTCAGTTTGTCATAATAGTGTTTGTCGACAAATTAAAGTTGAAATAGATGATTTATTATTTTCCGATTCACATTACTTTAAACAGCCTGGTATAAAAGGAATAAAATTTAATTGTGGTTCAACAGCAATATCTCAAACGGAAGTAGGAGGTTTAAGAATTGTAGATTTAGAAAATTTGAAAAATATAGAAGATAGAGCTTGGGATTTAGGTTACTTGTGGCTTGATTATATTACTTCTTGGAATGATTTAAAAACAAGAGAGCTGAAAAATAATGGTTGGGTTGAGGATTTTAAAAGTGTTGTTCCTTGGAGATTAAATCCGATAGAAGAAGGATATTTTTGTGATATAACTTTCTTGTCTGAAAACCCAATAGATAGAGATTTTATAGTACATCGCTCTTTTTCGGACCATGGAAGAGTACCAAGCTTAGTTTTTTAAAAATATTATAAAAATATGACCAAAAAAAAGATTTTTGTTTTATTGCCTGATGGAATTGGATTAAGAAATTTTGCTTTTACGGATTTTAAAAAAATAGGAGAAGAAAATAATTTCGATATTATATATTGGAACAACACTTTGTTTGATTTATCAACTCTTAATTGTAATGAAATAAAAATTAATAGCGCAAAAGAAAATAAATTTTCTAATTTATTAAAAGC
>CAZCIV010000166.1:0-6167 GCA_964498595.1 uncultured Flavobacterium sp. | reverse complement strand
ATAGAATTAAATCAAATTTAAACAAAATGAGCCCGATTAAATATCGAGCTCACTACAATCAAAATTAATTATAAATTTGTCTAAACTTTTGGGTTCAGTCTAAATTTGAGGACTTTTTTTATTCGTTATCTGAAGCAAACCATTCAGCAAAAGAAGTTTCTGTTTCTTGTAAACGTAGTGAATGCAGTTTTATATTTTCAGGGAGCAGACTTTTTATTTTATTTGAAAAATCAACAACCATATTTTCACTAGTTGGTTGATAATCTACCAGAATCACTTCATGTCCTCGTTGCTCGAGTTCTTTAGCTAATTCAATATGAGGTGTATTTTTATTAAACACTGTAGCATGATCAAAAACATCTACGATTTGTTCTTTTACAATCTTTTTTAAATCACCAAAATCAATTACCATTCCGTATTTTACATTCGACGTGTCGGTGATTGGCTTTCCAATTACTGTTACTGATAATTTATAGCTGTGGCCATGAACGTTTTTACATTTTCCGTCATAACCATATAGCGCATGACCGGTTTCAAAGCTAAATTGTTTTGTTATTCTTATGTTTGACATAATTATTTTGAATTTTGTTCTTTTTTCTTTGCTCTATAGTAAAGCGTGTATGCAATCCCTGCTAACACAATGAAAGGAATAAAAGAGCCTATTAATACCCCAATTTGATATTGACTATCGGGTGCTTCTTTAAGTTTTTGCTCTACATTGACTTGATGTAAAAAAAGGATTAAACTTCTCATTTTTTAAATTTTTCTAGTGCTTTTTTTGTGAAGCTTGATAATACCAATCGGCCTGAAATAGCTGCTCTTTCATATAACAATGTATCCCAATGTTGTGTGCCTTCCCACAAAACTTTTTTCATTTCAAATAAGGCCTCAATATTGTAATTCGAAATTTCGTTTATGTAGCTTTCTAATCTTAAATCTAATTCCTCTGTTGAGTCAAATAATTCTGTAAATAATCCTTTTTCAAATGCCCAATTGGCCGATTTCCATGCTGTTGGGTTTAATGCCATTTCTGACATAGCAATATTTCCTATTTTTCTACTAACAGCAGGTTCTATAACAAACGGACCAATACCTATAGCTATTTCGGATAGTTTGATTTCACTTTTTTGAGTTGCAAAAGTATAATCACATGCAGCAGCTAAACCTACACCGCCACCAACGGCTTTTCCGTGTATTCGACCAATAATCAGTTTTGGACACTTTCTCATCGCATTGATAACATTAGCAAAACCCGAAAAAAACGTACTTCCTTCCTCTAAATTTGTAATAGATAACAATTCATCAAATGAAGCTCCAGCACAAAAAGCACCATTCCCAGAGCTTTTTAAGACGATTATATTAACTGAATTGTTTTTGCTTAATGTAACCAACTCATCGGTTAATTGTTGCAGCAGATGGCCTGGAAATGAATTACTCGATGGATGATAAAATGTTATCGTTGCAATCTTATCTTGAATTTCAGTTTCAATTGATCCCATTGATTATCTTTTTAATGTAAAGTTTGATTTGAATTCTTTTCTAACATTATCTTCGGTGTACTCTACTTTAAACCAATAATCGGTAGAAGGTAAGGGTTCACCATTTAATGTCCCATTCCAACCTATATCGTTAGGTATAATTTGTTGAATAAATTTACCATATCGATCAAAAATAAATATTACTCCGTTGTATTCACTTGGTAGGTCAATGTTCCATGTGTCATTAAAACCATCTCCATTAGGAGTGAAATAGTTTGGATAGGTTATCGTTTGGACAACATTAGCAATTAATATTCCACAACCCTGAATGTCTCTTACATATATAGTGTAACTGCCATTCGATAGGTTATTGAAAATAGGACTTGTTTGCCAATCAATTGCGTTTAAACTATATTCATAAACACCATAACCTCCCGTGGCTACAGCTTGAATTGAAGCCAATCCACTAGAAAAAGCAGGGGTAACTAATTCTGATGTAACGCTTATCGGTTCCGATGAAATTGTGGCATTCACAGTATCTGTTACACTACAAGATGAATCTATATTAGTTACTACAACACTATATAATCCAGGTTCCGTAACGGTATAAGTAGCGATATTCCCGTTTGGATTGGCAGGTGTCCATTCGTAAGAGTAATTGCCAGGAGTAGAAGGTGTGGCATTTATAGTATACGAACCATTACCTGTTGTAGGATTAACACAAAGGATAAAATCACCTCCTAAGTCAGTATCAGGTAATGGATTTATTTTAAGTTTTAAGAATGGACCTAATCCTGCGCATTCAAATAAATTACTTTCTATTCTAACCCAGATATTTTGTTCGAATGCAATTGTATTTCTAAAATTTGAAATTGAAGTAATAGCGTTTTGTTCAATTTCCGCATCGTTTTGATTTAAATAGTAGCTAAAAGTGTAAGACTGACCCGAAGGGAATTGATTTAATAATGCTGGTTCAACCCTAGTTAAATCGAAGTAACCAAAGCCATCTCCTGCAGAATCATTTTCATCAATGTAAATGTCGCATACATCGTTTATGGTAAATTGAAAAGTTTGAGGCACATAAGCAGTCGATACTACTAATTCAACCCTAGTAGTTCTAAAACAACCATTAGTATTTGCTATTCTTGCCCAAACCACACTTCCATTAGCTGCAAAATATGATGTTTCACTTGAAACAAAATCACTGTTATTCTGAGCCCCAATAAGATTATTGTGGTAAGAAATGCTAACATTTGAATCTGTTGCAATTTGATTGTTTGCTTGGGTTAAATTAAACACTGTATTTGCATCACCATCTGTATCACATTGCTTTAATGTAATGAAAGTAACAGCTGAAGGTTTAGCTAAAACAATTAAATTAAATGAAGAGGTAAAATAGCATCCAGTAGTGTTATTGGTAAATCTAACATAAATTAAACTGTTCGTTGCATAAATAGAATTTATACTGTTATTCCCTGCAACAGCTTCGTTTTCATATTCATGGAAAGTTGCCGTATAGCCAGCCACTAAAGTGGAAACGGCATTTATTTTTTCAGTTAAATCAAATGTAATAAATCCGTTAGTGTCACTTCCATCAGTATCGTCGTCACATATTTCCAATGGGGTAATGGTAGGAGGTGTTGGGATAGGATTATTGGTAATCGTGATACTTGATGAAAATTCTTCACAAGACCCAGAAGCTGGAATCCTATAGGTATAAATACCTGAAGCATCAACAGCGGGGTTAAAAATACTAGAGCCAGAGGCAAGCGCTGGTGTCCATGTACCTCCTAATGTAATGTTGTTCCCTAGTAAGTCAAATAAATCAACACTTGATGCATTAACACATGTAGAATATGTAGTACTGGTTCCAACATTTGGAGCTTGTTGAATAGTAACATTAACCTTTACCGTTATAGGTAAATTTGCATTATCACAAATTTTAGTGAAACTATAAAAGTAATCACCTGCTGTATTAATTGAAGCATCAAAGGTGTTACCGTTTAAAGCAGGAGCTCCTGCAGGAACTGTCCAACTACCATTTGGCTCTGGATTACCAGTTATTTCATTAAATAAATTAGTGGTTTCGTTAGAGCATAAGGTGATATTTGTATCTTCTGGGAAACTACCAAATCCTGAGTAATATCCACCAAATCCAGCTACCCCAATAGATCCAAAAACTCCAGCCGCTAAAGCTCCTGTAGATTCAATTTTTACATTCCCAGTTAATCCTCCAATTCTATAAGTAACCCAATTTGGGTTTCCTGCAACAACTTGAGGAAGAGCAGTTGTTGGTGTGTTATTGATTCTAACTAGCGAGTTAATTTCGGTAACCACAATGATTTCGCTTCCAGTATATCGGGTAGATCCAATGAAATCAAAATTAGGAATTAGATCAACATTTTTTTGCCAAAAACAACTCAGTGGAGGAATAAAATTCAATCCCGAAGTTGCATCAGAAGATGCACCTGCTATAATTTGATAGAGGTAAACATTTTTGCTACTACTTATAAACATATTCTTATGAGTAGTTCCTAAATAATTGGATGATGGAATTAAAAAGTAATCTCCAGCGTTCAAAGTAGCAATTGGAGTTACACTGCCATTTACAAATACATCCGTGTCGTTTTCTGTTGCAATAACCAAAGGCAGCTCGGTATTATTACTTCCATTGCCTTTTACAATGATGTATTCATCCCCAACAATATCAGCGGGCACAATTTGATCTAAATTAAAATCTTGTCCACCACCTGAATCTGACATTCCACCTGTAGCGTTTCCTGTATTTACAACTATCGGTTTGGTGGAAGTCACTAGAGCGCCAACAAAGCCTGATAAGTTTGCCTGAACGTTTGCATACCCTGAAACCACTACTGATTCACCTGCGTTCAAAGCAAAAGTCTGAGAGTCATCTGTTACATTTCCAAAAGGAGAAATAAAAACTACTTGGGAGTCATAATCAGAAACGGTTACAATTGTATTATCTTCTGTTGCCATGAAACTCGAAACAAAATTACGAATTGAGCCGTCTAATACCATGGGTAAACTACCTAATCGAAAGCTAGTTCCCGCTCCAGTTCTACCTTTTGAAACTAATATCTCGGCATGATTTTGCGCACGCAATCTAAAACTTGCATAAAATTTACCCGTACCTTCTAAAATTAAACCTTTGTTAGTATTTACGATTCCTACTTCAGATTGGCTCAACATCATAACCGAAGGTTGTCCAGAACCAATTAATACCGATTGTGGATTACCTTGTGAAATAGTAAAAGGAGAGCCAGGAATTGGAACGCCATCACCATTAGTTATTGATACTTGAAAGGGTGTAGTTTCTGGAGTTGATATGTATATATAGTGATCCGCTACATAAGAGCTTTGACTTTCATTTGCATGCAATGGCGGAATCCAATGTTTATTGCTTAATTGTGAAAAACACGTATTAGTAATGAATAGGAGCGAAAAAAATATTTTCTTGAACATACTTATATTTAATGATAGTTCGTAAAATTAAGCAGAAATGTAGAATTAATCTAAATATTAACTAAAAAAACGCTCGCAATTGAACACTTCCCGTGTGTATGGTTTTACTTGTTTCACTATTCCTTCCCTGATAATTTATATTCAGGTCTAAATATTGCGTTAAATTTTTCTGAAGTAAAAAGCGCCAAGTTTGATTTTTACCGGGTTGTAAACCTTCTAACATTTGAAAACCTACAGCGGACAAAACATTTCCTTCAAACGAATTATTGTAAATAGAAAACTCACCATTTAAACTAAATCCTTTTTCACTATTAAAAGTAAATGAGGTTCCTAAACTGGTTTGTGTTAAGGTTTCTAAAGCTCCAATTTGATTTTCTTTTTGTTGGTATTCATAAAAAATATCCCAACTCACATTTTTAGAAAATAAGTATCCAATTTTCGGTTCTACTTGATAACTTTCAATTTCAAAATTTCTATTTTGAAAATTTTCGGAGTTAGAAGCCGTTTTCGTTGTACTTGTTAAAAAATTAAACAACCAACTTTTCTTAACTAAATGCAGATATTGTAATTGATGCGATTTATTTTTAGCCGCAACACTTCCCACCGAAAGCAAATTTTGACTTTCATTAATCAAAAAAGAATAGGTGGTAGAATGATGTTGTTTCCCTCGATTAAAAAATAAACTATTCCTAAAATTCGTATTCAAACCAATTAAGTCTTCATCATTTTTTGAAAATGGATTCAAATCGAAATTAGAACCATCTCTTCGAATTCTGCGTTCTATTAAAAAAGATGTTTGGTTGTAAAAATAAGAAACGAATTTTTTAAATCCCTTTTCATTTTGCCATTGATTAAAATTAAAATTCAACGCTTGTGAAAATCGGTTTTGATGGGTCCGTACAAAAACTTGATTAGGTAAGAACACGCGAACATAAATGGCTAAATCAGGAAATGGCGCTATTTCAAACTCTTGTAATTCTTGAATTCCATTCTCATTGTAATCGTTCCACATGTAAACTCCTCGTCCAGGCTCTACTTCTAAATAAGTAAATTCTTGTTGAGCAATCGTTCCTGAACTGGTTTCATAAGCGGTTGTTGTCTGAATTAGCTGTCCAAAATATCTATCAGAATACAAAATGCGGGAATTCAATGAAGATTCATTTTCTTTGTTTATATCTTCATATTTTAAAGTGCGATAATTTAAAA
>CAZCIV010000165.1:0-6203 GCA_964498595.1 uncultured Flavobacterium sp. | reverse complement strand
ACATATTGTAATTTCGATTCGAAGAAATTAGCGGTTTTGTAAATCAAGATAAAATCAATTAGAAATTTCAAAGCGACAAAAAGCATGAAAATGTTTTGGTCAAATACACTTGTCAACCAAAGTAAGAAACTTAAAATCCAGGTCAAATTCCCGCCAAAAACCACAAGAGCTAACAATTTTCCATAAATAGAAGAGTAACCAGTACTTTTCGAAGCCCAGCGAACCCGTTGCTGAAACAATTCAGTCCAAGCATCTACTGGTTTTGTAGCGACAATACTTTCTTTAGCCAATAAAAATCCAACTTTTTCAGGAGCAATTGAAACTGCTTTCTGCAATAGAAAAACATCGTCTCCGCTAGCAATGCTCTCATTTCCTTGAAATCCGTTTAATTCCTTGAAGAATGATTTTGAATAGGCAAAATTAGCGCCATTACACATAAAAGGTTGGTTGATTCCAAAACTTCCAATAGTAGCGCCTTGTAAACTTAGAAAATCTAAATTCTGAAAAGCGAATAAAAAGTCTTTTTTTGGAACATAACAAACTCCAGAAGCCACCATTTCAACTTCATTTTCTTGAATATATTGATCGAAAGTCGTTAACCAATTTTTCTGAACCAAACAATCGGCATCAGTAGTAATAATCCAATCATTTTTGGCAATTTGAATTGCAGTTTCAATCGCATCTTTCTTGGGTGAATAAGATTTCCGTTCGTTTTTAATTACTTTCAAACTGAACACTAAATCCTGAACACTGAACACTTCTTCAGAGTCATCGTCCACTAAAATTATTTCCACTAGTTCCTTCGGATAATGCAACAATGAAATCGAATGCAATAAATTCGGAAGATTCTCTTTTTCATTTCGAAATGGAACTACAATGGTAAAAGATGTTTTTGGAGTGAATTCTTTTTTAGAGAATTGTTTCATGCGATTAAATCCATAAATCAGTTGCCCAATGAATAAGAGGTAAATAAAAAAAACGGTTCCAAGAATCAATTCCAGCATAAAGAATCTATTTTGAGGTATTCAACTTAAATCGCATTACGTAATAACTTCCAATCACCACAGGTAAAACCACGTTTAAAAACCACATTAAAGTACTAATGAAAATCACAATCCATTCGTTAATGCCGTATTTCCCAAAGAAAAACATCGCCACACTTCCTTTTACGGCAAAATCTAAAAATTGAAAACTCGGTAACGATGAAGCTAAAAAATAAACCGCTGCAATCGAACTAATCAAAGTTAAATAAGGTAAATCTACATCAAAAACTAAAAACAAAACATAATATTGATGCGAGAAAACCAAGTAGCGACAAACACCAAGCAAAATATTTTTTCGGTGAATCTTTTTAGGAATTTCGTTTATTTTATGCAATAATTTTTGAATCGAATACCCTTTTATGATGATGTTTTTCGAAAGAATAGAAGCAAAAAACAATAGAATTGCAATTCCAGTTATGGCTAAAGCCCATTTCCAATAACCGATTAAAATCAATCCAATAGTTCCAAAAATAATGGTTAAAATCATTTGGATTCCGTTGCAAATCAAGTTTAAAAACACCACTTTTTTGGTTTGCTCTTTTTTGAAAAACATTGCTTTTCCGGCATATTCTCCTAAACCATTTGGTGTAAAAATTCCAGCAGTTAAAGCACCTAAAACTTGTTTGCTTGCTTCACCAACCGAAATCGGTTTGATAAATGTTACCAAATTTTGCCATTTTAAAATCTCAAAATAACGATTCGCAACACTAAACAATAAAATGAAAATGATAGTTGTAATTGAGGTTTTTTCCAAAACTAAAGTTTGAAACTTACTCCATTCTAATTTCGAATTTCCGGCAATTTGGTCGTAAATAAAATAAAACGCTCCAATTACAATCAAAAGTTTGATGGTAAAAACAAGGAATTGCTTAGCTTTGTGAGGAATTGTAATCATTGGTACAAAGAAACGAAACTTTACACTAAAATTGGCAAACGAACGTATCATATTAGGAATTGACCCAGGAACGACGATTATGGGTTTTGGATTGATTAAAGTAGTTAACAAGAAAATGGAATTTCTGCAGTTGAACGAACTCATTTTGTCCAAATATGACAACCATTATCAGAAATTAAGAGTCATTTTTGAGCGTACCATTGAATTAATTGACACGCATAATCCAGATGAAATTGCCATTGAAGCACCGTTCTTTGGTAAAAACGTGCAATCGATGCTAAAATTAGGAAGAGCACAGGGCGTTGCCATGGCAGCCGGACTTTCAAGAGATATTCCTATCACAGAATACGAACCTAAAAAAATTAAAATGGCAATTACCGGAAACGGAAACGCTAGTAAAGAACAAGTAGCCAAAATGCTCCAACAATTATTAGGTTTAAAAGAATTACCAAAAAATCTCGATTCAACCGATGGTTTGGCAGCAGCGGTTTGTCATTTTTTCAATTCGGGAAGAGTTGAAGTGGGGAAAAGTTACTCGGGTTGGGATGCTTTTGTAAAACAGAATGAAGATAGAGTCAAGAAGTAGTGTTCAGTGTTCAGATTTTAGTGTTCAGTATAATATCGTGTAAATAAACAATATGAGATTTCAAGATTTATTAGCTTATAAAAAAGGATTTGATGTTGCTATGGAAGTTTTTGAAATATCAAAAAGTTTTCCAAAAGAAGAAACTTATTTTTTAACAGATCAAATTAGAAGAAGTTCAAGAAGTGTAACAATTACAATAGCTGAAGCTTACCGTAAAAGGGAATATCCAAAATATTTTCACAGCAAATTAACTGATGCAGATGCAGAAAATTCCGAAACGCAAGGTTGGTTAGAATATGCTTTAGCTTGTAAATATATTACTCAAGAGACATTTGACTATTTAACTGAAAAATCAAAAGAAGTCGGAAGATTAATAAATTACATGATTTTAAATCCGGGAAAATTCGGTTCAAAATCTGAAGACTAAATAAAGCTATATCTAGTACTGAACACTAAATACTGAACACTGAGCACTTAAATATGAGCGGAATCTATATTCACATACCTTTTTGTAAGCAAGCTTGTCACTATTGCGATTTTCATTTTTCTACTAATTTGAAGAAGAAAGATGAAATGGTTTTGGCATTGGCTAAAGAAATTCAATTGCGTAAAAGCGAATTTCAAGATGAGATTGTAGAAACGATTTATTTTGGTGGCGGAACGCCTTCGATATTGTCGATTGAAGATTTAAGATTTTTGATTGATACAGTGTATAGAAACTATAGAGTAGTCGAAAATCCTGAAATCACCGTCGAAGCCAATCCAGATGATTTAGCGGAAAATCGAATAATCGAACTCTCAAAAAATAAAGTCAATCGTTTATCAATCGGAATTCAATCATTTTTTGAAGATGATTTACAGCTAATGAATCGAGCGCACAATGCTGAAGAAGCTAAGAAGTGTTTGGGAACAGCTACTCAATATTTCGATAATATTTCCATCGATTTGATTTACGGAGTTCCAGAAATGAGTAACGAAAAATGGTTGCAAAACATCGAAACGGCTTTGTCTTTTGGTATTCCGCATATTTCGAGTTATGCTTTAACGGTTGAACCTAAAACGGCTTTGCATTCGTTCATTCAAAAAGGAATTATTCCGCAACCTGATGATGAAGTGGCACAAGAGCATTTTCATATTTTGGTTGATAAACTTTCGGAAAACGGATTCATTCATTACGAATTATCGAATTTTGGAAAAGAAAACTATTTCTCCAAAAATAATTCCAGTTATTGGTTAGGTAAAAAATACATCGGAATTGGTCCGTCAGCACACAGTTATGATGGAAAAAATCGAGGTTGGAATGTTTCTAATAATTCGCTTTATATCAAATCGATTCAAGAAAATAAATTGCCAATTGAAATTGAAACATTAACCAAAACCGACCGCTATAACGAATATATTATGACGGGTTTACGAACGATTTGGGGTGTTTCATTAGAAAGAGTTGAGCAAGAATTTGGAAAAACCTATTTGGATTATTTGAACCGTCAAGCAGCAAAATTTATCGAAGATCATTTGTTATTTGTGGATGATAACATTTTACGAACTACTAAAAAAGGAAAGTTTTTAGGTGATGGAATAGCTTCCGATTTATTTTTATTAAATTTGGATTGATTATTAACCACTAAGCACACAAAGAAAGCACAATGTAACACAAAGCTTTGTGGACTTAGTGAAAACCTTGTGACCATTGTGGTTAAATTATGAAAGCAACCATCAACAACATACAAATCGACTTATCAAAACCTCTTGATATTTCCATTCCATTAACAAACAACGAACAAAATCCGATAGCTTGGTATCAAAACACACCAGAAATTGAACCCGTAACAATGGGTGATTGGATAGGGAAAGTTTCGGAAGGGAAATCATCTACGAATTTCAATAATATTTTCTTTAATCCGCACGCACACGGAACCCATACAGAATGTTTAGGTCATATTACCCGTGATTTTTATTCGATAAATCAATGTTTGAAACAGTTTTTCTTTACTGCCGAATTGATTTCGGTAGAACCAAAAATAGTTGAAGAAGATTTGATTATTACAAAAGAGCAAATTGAAGTTGCTTTAGATGGAAATTCGCCAGAAGCTATTGTCATCAGAACCTTACCCAATCCAGAAAGCAAAAAGCATTTGAATTATTCCAATACAAATCCACCTTATTTGGAAGAAGCAGCGGCAATTTTTATTAGAGAAAAAGGGATTCAACATTTATTAATCGATTTGCCAAGTGTCGACAAAGAACACGACGAAGGGAAATTATTAGCACACAAAGCGTTTTGGAATGTAAAAGATGTGAATCAAGTCAATAAAGACGCTCGTTTTAATTGTACGATTACGGAAATGATATACGTTAATGAAGAAATTCAAGATGGAAGCTATCTATTGAATTTACAATTTGCGTCGTTTGAAAATGATGCTTCGCCATCGAAACCAGTTTTGTATAAAATTGAAAAGTAATTAACAAAATGGACATTCAACAACTATATGAGTTCTGTCAATCTAAAAAAGGCGTCACGGAACATTTTCCATTTGATGAAGATACTTTAGTCTTTAAAGTAGGAGGAAAAATGTTTTGTTTAACTTCATTATCCGAATGGGAAAAAGGAACACCGTCTTTAAATTTGAAATGTGATCCAGAACGTGCTTTGGAACTTCGAGCGGAATATGAAGCGATTGAACCCGGTTATCATATGAGTAAAGTGCATTGGAATACCGTTCGTTTTCATGGCGATGTTTCCGATAAAATGATGTGCGAATTGATTAATCATTCCTACGAACTTGTTTTCAAAAGTTTAACGAAAAAAGTCCAACAAGAAATTCAAGAATTAGAAAATTAGGCATTACTTTTGTGCTACTAAATAAGAAAATTCAAAGTAACTATCATGATAGACAACTTAAAAAAAATATTAAACGAAGATCAAGATCCAAAAGCTATTGAGAAAATCACGGCTAAATTGGAGAATCTTTTAATGTCGAATGAAGAAGTAGGCTATATTGCGGTTCAGAAAAAACCTGCAGTAACTATTTTTCCAGATAGCATTGTGGTAACGAATAAACGTATCATTTTATGCAAGCCAAAAAACTTAGGGTTATCAATGGAATTCATTGATTACGATTGGGATGATATCGCAGGTTCGTTTGTAAAAGAAGGTATTTTAGGCGCTGATTTTACCTTTACAACTAACTCCGATTTAACTCACACAGTTGATTATTTACCAAAAAATCAAGCGAGAAAATTATATACTTACGCTAAAGAGCAATTGGATGTATTGAAAAGTCCAAAAGTAGCCACTCCAATTGTAGAAGAAATTAAAGCTGAAACTCCAATTGAATCGCCAGTTCAAGAAGAAGTTGTTGAGGAAATTCAAGCGGAAGAAGTAACGCATTTTGCTGAAATCATGCCAACTTCAAACGATATTATTCGTGATACCGAAGTAGAAGCACCAATTTCAGAAGAAAAAGGGTTGGCCCATCTATCGCAAGACGAATTGTTTGCCAAACTTCAGAATTATAAAAAATTACTAGACAACGGATTAATTCTTCAAGGAGAATATGATAGATTAAAGTCGGAAATTTTAAAACACCTATAAAATAATAGTATTATTATTTAAAGCCTGTAATTTTTTTCGGGCTTTATTATTATAAAGTAAACTAACTTAAAATATTGATTCCAA
>CAZCIV010000164.1:0-6207 GCA_964498595.1 uncultured Flavobacterium sp. | reverse complement strand
AATTAATGGCTATCTCTACGCTTCACATCCAATAGAATTAAATGACCTTTTAGATAGTAGTCCATTTTTACTATACACATCCGAAAAATTGGACTTTGTGCTATATGAAAAACTTTATGGATCTGTATTTGAAAGTAAAGAAGAATTATTAAAATTTTATAAAGCAGACGCTAATAGAAAAAGTTTATGTAAAGGTTACATTTCAACAATGTGGGAAGTTTCAACAAATCTTTTTGGAGTAATTTCTACTTCTGAAAATGAATTCAGTCCCCTAATGTGGCCACATTATACTCAAGAAAAAGGTTTTCAAATTAAATTCAACACTGAAAAGCTCGAAAAAAGTATTCAGGAAAATTTCCCAGAACATGAACAGTATATTGGATTGTATCCCGTAAATTATACGGAAAAACTATCGCCAATCGATATAAGCCCTTTTCAATCATTATTAGTTCCACTTTATTACGCAACTAACATAAAGTCAAAAGATTGGGATTATGAAAAAGAATGGAGAATATTAGTTTCAAAACAAAATATGGGAGTTCCATATACTAAAAGAGGTCTAAACGTAAATAAAGACTATCATGTTAACAAAAAAAACAGATATGTATATTATGACAAAGAGTTAGTTGAGGAAGTTACTCTTGGTGTAGATTTTTTTAATAGTAGAGATTTTGAAGTGACATGGTTAGACGCTAAAAACATTAAAGTTAAAGCATTAAAAACAGATTCAAATTGGGAATATGATAGCCAAAATTTATTCATGGATTATATTTTTCAAAACCTAAAAGACAAATTATTTTACTCTGGCTTAAAATATGAATTAGATGAAGAAAATGTTCACTATTTAATTAGAACAAAAGAGAAACTTGAACTACAAAAAGTTGAAGAGAATACATACATTCTAACAAGAACTGATATTGTAAAAAAATAAAGTCTGTTTATAATAGTCGTTTATCAATGTCTATTTCAAGATTATCACCCCCCGCTCCCGCACAAATTCTTTCACTTGAAAATAAACACAAAAAATCCCGCTTTCGCGGGATTTTCACTTATCTTCTCTTATGAGCGTCGTTGACCCCTTTTATAATTTCTTCTGATGTTTAAATTTAAAAGTGTAATAGTAGGAATATGCAAAAGAAATAGTATTTTTATAATTATCAAGACCACACGAAAGGGTTCATTCGGAAACTAAGGAAGTAGTAGACGCTAAAACGTTAGTTAAACAATAAAAATATATGTTATGAAATTGCCATTTACAAAAAATTTGCGTGAGCAAAAACCAATTATTAAAAAGGCGATACCATATGTTACCGCTAAAAAATTAAAATTTAAACACATGAAAAATTTATTCTTATTATTGGTTAGTTGTATTATTGTAAGTTGTAATAATGATGAACCCGAAACAACACCACCGTTTGTTCCTGTTACAATAAATCCTACATTAATTAGTAAACGTAATGTAGGTGTCAGCTCATCTGTTGGTATTTCGGAACAAAAAACTATTTACAATGAATCAACAAATTGGAATCTACTTTTAAATCAAATAGATTCATATTATTTACCTTTTGGTATTAATTATACGGAAGAATATTTTACAGAAACAAACATTAATTTTACAAATTTTACTGTAATTGCTGTTTTCGATCAAGTTTATGGTAACGGAGGACATTCAATAGATATAACAAACATAACAGAATACGAAAATAATATAGTAGTTACAGTTGAAAACTTATTAACTGGCAATGGTTCATCTGTAGTTACGCAACCGTATCATATTGTGAAAATTCCAAAAACAACTAAGCCAATAGTTTTTGAATAAAGTATATAGGATAACCAATACTGCATGGTAAGTTATAAACTAAACGGAGCAAATTCAGCTTATTTAATGATTTTAGGGAGTTATGGAACCACAAATTCCCCCCGCTCCCGCGCGAATCCCTTCGCATGGCAAACTAAAAACAAAAAAAATCCCGCTTTCGCGGGATTTTCTCTTATCTTCTTTTACGAGCGTCGTTGACCAGTTTTATAATTTCTTCTGAATTTGATTTTTTAGCGTAATCTTCAATCGTATTTCCTCTTGAGTCTTCGGCTCTATAATCAGCGCCGTTTCTAATTAAGTAGGCAGCAATTTGCGGTTGGTTAAATAAGATGGCGTACATCAAAGGTGTTGTGCCACGTTCGTCTTTTTTGTTGACGTCTACTCCTATTTCTACTAACTGTTGCACTTTTCCTAAATCGCCTTTACTAATGGCTACATTTAACTGTGATGGTGTTGGTTTTACAACGGCAACTGGTGTTGTGCTTGTTGTTGTACTTTCACTTGCTTGTAACGCACTGGTAAACAACATGGCTACTGCGGGTACGATTACCCAAAATCTGTTCGTTTTTTTCATGATGATTGATTTTTAATGATTGATATGAATAGGACGAACCCATCAGCATATCGTTACACTCGTACTACAATTCTAACAAAACTTTAACGAATGGGATAAAAAAAAGTCGGTAAACTACCGACTTTTGCTTTTAATGTATGATTTACTCTTGAATTCTATTTTTTAAATCCATGCTCGCATGTAAGATTCTGGTGATTTCGATTTGTGTTAGACTTAGCTTTCTAAAAAATATCAAATGCTCACCCGATTTGTAACCAAAAAGCGCTGGATGAATCTTTTCATAATTTCTTCCCAAGTTTTGATTTTCGGCTAAAAGTTGACAATCTTGCAGCAGTTCCAAATAATATTTGTCGGCTTGGAGTTCTGACCAAGTGTCAAAGGTATATTCCCAAATACTTGATAAATCTTCAACGGCTTTGTTGGTTAACACATAACTAGCCATTTTTTTTCATAGCTTTTAACGATTCTAAATGTTTTTTAGGATCAAAATCTTTTGCGATGCCACTTTGAATTCCTTCGGAGATGGCGTTTTTAAGTGCTGTGATTTTAGTTTCTTCATCTTCCAACAATCGCAATCCGGCACGAATTACTTCGCTAGCGTTTTTGAATCTTCCTTCCGAAACTCTGTCATCTACAAACTTTTCAAAGTAATCTCCTAAAGAAACCGATGTATTACGTCCCATAATTTCTTTTTTTTGTAAAGTTACCAAAAATTGGTAACAATGAAATAAAAATGTTTAATTTTTTTGGATGGAAATTTAGTTTTATCTTGGCTTTCACGTTTTAGATTA
Organism: uncultured Flavobacterium sp.; assembly: GCA_964498595.1. GTDB lineage: Bacteria > Bacteroidota > Bacteroidia > Flavobacteriales > Flavobacteriaceae > Flavobacterium. Next base: position 3,023 of record CAZCIV010000164.1, on the reverse strand, counting down.
TGCTTTGAGAAAAATTCTAAACACAAGTCAACAAAATTTCCACTATGATTTCTATTTTACCACATAACTTTGATTCCTTATTTACAGACAAACAAGAAAAATGGACATTGGCGCAAACTTGCATGAATCGTTTATCCAAAAATTTTGATATCACGGAAACAAGCAAACCAAAAATTGATGATTTCTATATTTTAGCTTCTAAAAGTAAACCTATTTATTTCTCGGCTTGGGAAGTAAAAAAGCAAGAACAAGCGTTCAAACTTTGTTTGGTTCAATTTGAAACTTCGTATACCACCGCTAACCAATTTGGCGGAAGCACTCATACCAACACAAGTTTTTATTTGTACGGTCAATTGAAAATTAAAGGAAATTTTGGAACCGTTTTAATAAGACCTGAAACTTTTGGAGATAAAATCACGGAATTGTTTGTAAAAACAGAAGTTGATTTTGAATCGCATCCTTTATTCAGTTATAAATATTTTGTGCTTGCGGATGGAGCTGATAATCTCGTTAAAACATTACCTCACGAACTTCTTAAATTTCTAGAAAACGTGAATGGTCTTCAACTTGAATTTAGAAATCAGTATTGTTTATTCCGTTTGCCCAAAGCAATGAACCCAGAAGAAGCCGTAAAATTATGCTTAATCGGAATTGAGCTGGATAAAATTTTGAATAAGTAAGAATTAAATAAAAGAGAACCCAATTGTTTCATTACAAAGATTACCATTTTATAATTGACAAAACCACACGAAAAGATTCGAGCGGGAGAGATAGTAAATCAATCAAAAAATTACTATAAATGACATTAAAATATAAAATTGCATTAACAATTTACGCCACATTAGTCATAGGATTACTTGGTTTTTTGCTAATGTGGGCTTTAGGAATGAATGAAAACTCAAAACTTGTTTTTTCAGATTATCTAACAATCCTATTTGTTTTTTTACACATTATATTTTTAGGTATTTTCACATCTCAAAAAAACAAAATTGTTTTTAGTGTAGTTAATTTGGTAGCATTATTAATAAGTATTGCTTTTGTAGTATTCTTTATTTATAATATGGATTGGGGATTTGAAACCATTACATTTACGATATTATATACTTACTCAGTTTCAGTATTAGTAATTTATAATTTGAAAAATATTCAATTGTAATTATTTAGATTCTAACAAAAAACAAAGAATCCCGAGCTAACTCGGGATTCTTTCTATATAAAAGTATGAATTATCTATTTTGTAAATAACTCAAAACATTCTTCTCAATTCTTTCATTGATGTTGGAAATATCGGCTTTTACGAATTTCTCTCCAATGATGTTTTCGAATAACTCAATATAACGTTCTGAAACCGTTTCAATGTATTCGTCTGACATAAACGGAATTTGTTGGCCTTCTTTTCCTTGGAATCCATTTTCAATTAACCAACGACGTACGAACTCTTTTGATAATTGTTTTTGTTCTTCGTTATTGTTTTGTCTTTCTTGGTAGCCTTCTGAGTAGAAATAACGAGAAGAATCTGGTGTGTGGATTTCGTCGATTAATACGATTTGTCCGTCTTTTGTTTTCCCAAATTCGTATTTCGTATCTACTAAGATTAAACCGCGAGACGCTGCAATTTCAGTTCCTCTTTGGTACAACGCTCTGGTGTATTTTTCTAAGGTTAAGTAATCTTCTTCGGTTACAATTCCGTTGGCTAAGATAGCTTCGCGCGAAATGTCTTCGTCATGCGAACCGTTATCAGCTTTCGTAGTTGGTGTGATAATGGGTGTTGGGAATTTGTCGTTCTCTTTTAAGCCTTCTGGCATTTCAACACCGCAAAGAATTCTTCTTCCAGCGGCATATTCACGCGCTGCATGTCCTGATAAATACCCACGAATTACCATTTCTACTTTGAAAGGCTCACATAAATGTCCAACCGCCACGTTTGGATCTGGAGTTGCTACTAACCAATTGGGCACAATATCAGCAGTTAATTCCATGAACTTAGTAGCGATTTGATTTAGGATTTGCCCTTTATAAGGAATTCCTTTTGGTAAAACCACATCAAATGCCGAAAGACGGTCGGTAGCCACCATCACTAATAAGTCATCATTGATATTGTAAACTTCTCTAACTTTTCCACGGTACACCGACTTTTGACCTGGAAAATTGAAATGGGTAGTCGTAATTGTATTCATTATGTTGTGTTGTTGTTTGTGTGGTGCAAAAGTAAACTATTTATTTTCTTTCAAAAAAGATTTCATAAAAAAAGAGTGTATCTAAAAGTTACTATATTGTCATTCCGAATTTAGTTCAGAATCTATAAATGATTATTCATAGAAGCTGAAACGAGTTCAGCTTGACAAGACTGGATTTCTTGGAGTATTTAAAAAATAAACCCCTCGAATTCGAAGGGTTTAAATTAGGGAGGAGTTTTTTTCGAACTCTTATTTAATCATTATTCTCAATACTCTTATATGCATCAATAATTTTCTTCACTAAACGGTGGCGCACGATGTCTTTGTCATCTAAGTAAATGATTCCGATACCTTCTACATCTTTCAATACTAAAAGCGCTTCTTTCAATCCCGAAATCGTTCTTCTCGGTAAATCCACCTGACCTGGGTCGCCCGTGATGATGAATTTGGCGTTTTTGCCCATACGGGTTAAGAACATTTTCATTTGGGAATGCGTCGTATTTTGTGCTTCATCTAAGATTACGAAAGCGTTATCTAATGTTCGTCCACGCATAAACGCTAACGGAGCAATTTGAATGATGCCTTTTAATAAATAGTCTTCTAAGGTTTGTGGCGGTAACATATCGCGCAACGCATCGTACAACGGTTGCATGTATGGGTCTAACTTTTCCTTCATATCACCTGGAAGAAAACCTAAGTTCTCCCCTGCTTCCACAGCTGGACGCGTTAATATGATTCGCTTGACTTGTTTTTCTTTTAATGCTTTTACCGCTAATGCGACACCCGTATACGTTTTTCCAGTTCCGGCTGGACCGATAGCGAAAACCATATCGTTTTTATGCACAT
>CAZCIV010000163.1:0-6234 GCA_964498595.1 uncultured Flavobacterium sp. | reverse complement strand
TGTTGTACTATGTTCAGTTGTTTAATTTTAAAAATTTTAAAAAGAAATCATACCATGAATTTGATAGTCATTTGTGTAGTAAACTGCAATTGGTTGAGAATTATCATATCCATAAATCTACTTATAATACTTATTTTCTAGTATTGTTTGTTATTAATATTTTAATTTTTTTGATTTTCTCCATTCTGTTTTTTAACGACTTCTTTTTACTTGTAAATGTTCTATAAAAATGTCAACAATCAATCAACGAACTTCGGAGCATTATAAACGAGTAACCATTTATAAAAGACCTAAATTAGATCAATCACCTCAGCGCAAGGGAATTGTTTTAAGATTACGTATTTGTACTCCTAGGAAACCTAACTCGGCGCGACGACCTGTCGTAAAGGCTATGCTTTCTACTCAAAAAAAGGCTTTATCCCATATTCCGGGTGCAGGACATTCAATGAAGAGACACTCTCGTACTCTTATTAAAGGGGTTGGAGCTCGCGATCTTCCTGTGGTAAACTATACTTGTATTCGAGGAGTCTACGATTTTGAGCCACTACGTGGAAAACGAAGGCGTCGTTCTATTTACGGTTTAAAACTTTCGTCTGATTTAAGAACACATGTTAGGCGTAGTATTCGTAATTTAATTTAAAAATGTTATCGTTAGATCTTATTAAAAGTAAGACAAAAACATTAATCAACTGGGCACGGCACGGGTCTTTTTACCCCCTAACTTTTGGGTTAGCGTGCTGCGCTGTTGAAATGATGCATGCAACTGTTAGTCGTTATGATTTTGATAGATTTGGTGTTATTTTTCGTGCATCTCCCCGCCAGGCGGATTTAATTATTGTTGCTGGTACGTTAACGTATAAGATGTCCCCCGCATTGAGGCGTATCTACGAACAAGTAGCTAATCCAAAGTGGGTAATCTCCATGGGAAGTTGTGCTAATGGGGGTGGTTATTATCACTACTCCTACTCTGTGGTGAGGGGTTGTAATAAGATTATTCCTGTAGATCTGTACGTTCCAGGATGTCCACCAACTGCCGAAGCATTGTTTTTTGGGGTTTTAAAACTTCAACAATATATTTTAAAAGCAATTGTCAAAAAAAAGAAGATTTAAGCGTAAGACCATTGGTCGATTACAAATGTTTTTTTCGAAAAAAGCTTATACTGGATACTCCAATGTTGTCGTATTGAGGAAAACTTCGCACTGCACCGAGGTGTCAGATGTGCAATCTGTGCAAGAGTTGCACTACAAAAATGTTACAAAAAAAAAAATATATTACACCAACAACTCGATTTGCAAGTATAATACCTGTCGTTGATAACTCTAAATTGAGCTTTAAAAGTTTTCAGAAAAACAAGCTTCAATTAAACAAAAAGCGTAAAATTTTTTCTCAAACTAATCAAATTACACCCGTAGATTCTTTTCGGGTAAACTATGCTGGGGTTGTTATGAATTATGGGTATAATAAGAAACCGTACAAATTAATGGTAAGTATTAAATCAATATATAATCATACTATAATATGACCCGGTATGGAAGCTGCTCTTCCAGGACGTCCTGTTTTTGATCTTTCTAAGGATTGTCTTTTTATGAAAGTTTTTTATATTGGTAGTCAAGTCACCGTTGACCTCCTACCTTATCACCTATTTATTAGTTCTGTTAACAATTACTGGAATTCAAAAAAAACTTTTGCGAAATCTAGTGGTACCTGTGCTATTAAACTAAAAGCCAAAAAGACTGTCAAGTTAACTTTAGTTAAGCTTCCCTCAACAGTAACTTATTTTTTTTTGAAGAATACTAAATGTTTAATTGGAAAAAATTATAACTTCTTTAATAACAAATTCATCGAGGGTAAGTGGGGGTTTAGTTTACATAAAACCAAAACCATTCATGTACGTGGTGTTGCTATGAATCCTGTTGATCACCCCAATGGTGGTCGTACGAAAGCTAAGCAACCAGAAAAAAGTCCTTGAGGATGAATTGCAAAAAAAGGAAAATAAATTGGCTAGAGCAAGTTGGAAATACCACTTTTTTCAGTTAAGCGAAGTAGAACACTATGCTAACTATTTATCTGATGACATTAAACCTGATACTCCTATGACTAATCGTCGTATTACGCTCACAAAGCTAAATTATTATATCCCGTCTACATTGTATACCGGAAAGTGATCAGTTGATAAAAATTTTACTAAATATCACGTCGGTTTCAAATTAGGTCAATTTACAAAAACTCGAAAACCATTCTATTTCCGATCTAAGAAAAAAAAAAATGTTACAAAAAAAAACTATTTATCATTGACAATTAAACACGTTACCAGTCTCAATAAAACCTTCCGTTATTGCTATTAACAAAGTTGATACAAATCAACTTATTGCTTATATAGTTTTTTTAGATATGTTGCAGTTAATGAAAATGTGACGCCACATAAAAGGGTATCCAGCAAATGGGCAGACTACTTATACAAATGCTCATAGTAGTAAAAAGAATAAGACCTTACTTAATTTCAGATTGGAGCAGTTTTATGCAATGTTTGGAAAAAAAAAACGTAATATTTTTCCAACATTGATTCAAGCAGAGTATAATAACAGGTTGTGATTTGACATTTGATTCAATGAGTGGATTCAAGCAACGCAGTTTGTTTTTTCTCTAGTAAATCCCAAAAAACAGAGCATCCCCTTGGATCCTGTTAGTTTAGCGAAGGGTCAGACTAATGGTTATATTAGAGTTGGAAATGCTTCGAAAATAGGTAAGGCTAAGAAAATTACAAAACAATGTACCATTGGTGTACCTATGTTTTTCACTCGTTATATTTACGCAGAGATGCTTCCTGCCGAATTTCCCTACAAGTTAACTATTGCTGATGATTTGAGGAAAAAAATGGGAAAAAAGAAGAAAAGAAAGAAATGTCAATAAAGAATTTACCAATGACCACCTATTTAAGTTCAAAAACTGCTGTTAGAGCAGCCTTTATATCTGAAATCCGGTTAATTAAGGAGGAGGCTATTAGAGTACAACTGGAGTCCTACAGTTTAGAACTTCAAGAAGAATTACGCGTAGCCTTAGAAGAGTTCCGAGCAGCGCAAGCTACCCTTCTTGAAACTATAGCCGCTGAGCCTGTACCATCAGACGCTCCTGTCGAAGAACAAATTACAGAAGCTGAGTTCATTGAGAACTTAGAAAAACTGAACGCAGAAAAGTTAGAGGCTTTGAAAGTAGAGTTGTACAGTACATTGAAAAAAGAAATGGCACAACTCCAATTAAAACGCTCCTCAGAACTCATCTTTGCATATGGTAGTCAATTTCAACCTGAAAGGGTTAGAAGTTTGTATAGCGGTTTCTTTCAAGAACCTACGTTTATTGAGTCTTTGTTAAATGCAGTGTTACAGCAGCAGGATCAAAGTTGATATTCTTTAGAAAATTTTCTCAACAATTTACCTAGGAATGCTTTTGTAGATCCTTTAGTTATCCTGTTTTTACTACGTATCAACTACAGTACCCTTAAAACATTTGAAAAGTTTAGAAAAGTTAAGATCAAAAAATTTAAAATGAAACGTCGAAAGGTTAGAAAACTTTATGTATTTAGGAAATTGAAGAAGATTGTTTTATTCAGAAAGATCAAAAAAAAACTTTTTCAAGTTAATAGTTTCAATGACCAATTCGAGTTAACTTCTACCTATTCAGCGCGTAAAATTCTTGTCCAGCGTATGCCTGTTAGTACAAGGGTTATTGAAGCTGCTTCAGTAGATTTTTTCTACAAGTTAAACAAGAAAAAAAACAGATTTTTAATTGAAGATTTTGATATAACAGAAAACAATGAACCTGACTTTTTGATTTATCTCCGTAACTATCATCAAAAACCGTACCATAAACTACGAAAGGCACGAATCGCACATTGAGGCTTATTTTTTAATAAAACCTTACGAAAGCAAAGGTATAAAGGTTTTATAAATAGGTTTGTAAAGAAGCCCAATAAACTGTCTTATGTCTTGAATTATTTTGTTAATGTATTTACAAAAGTAAAATTTTCTTGAACAAGGGTCGACAAGCTAGAAAGTTTCTTTAAGTTATATTTTGTCGAGTATTCCAAAAATATTGTTAGAATTCCGATGATTTTTGCAAATTTTTTTAAATGAAAAATTCTAAAAAAAAGAAGTTTATTTCTGCGAAAGAAGATGGGTCGTTGGTCTTACTTAAATTTTCGTCGTGCAACTTGTCCTTGATTACAAAGAAAAAAAAACACACCTAAATTAAACTACCATATTCAACCAAATTTGTTTTACTTCAATGCGATTTCTTATTGAGATGTTATGACAGGTTTTATTTTTTTAGAAGAAAAACTTCGTACACATTGCGTACCCCCATACGACCAATTTAAGAGTAATTTGTTAGTAAAGCTTCATATGTATCGATACAAGGCAAATAAAAAATGTATGTCACATTAAATTATAGTTTTTTTTTACGAAAGAGAACCGCATTTGTTCACATCAAACCAACTACGTATTTCCTTACACATTGTACACGCTCTTTTAGTATTTTGCCTCACCCCACAAATCAGAAACTCCCTAGAATCGCAAGACGTTCACTTGTTAGATTATTGTAAATGAATCGAAGTTTTTTTTTTAATTGAAACTTATATAAAAAACACAATAGTAAAAACATTATTCTTAACTTTGGACCACAGCATCCAGCAGCTCATGGGGTTTTACGATTAATTTTACAATTGGAAGGCGAGATTATTCAACGTTGTGATATTCATATTGGTTTATTACATCGTGGTAGTGAATCACTTATGGAAGCAAAGCACTATGAGAAGTCAATACCGTACTTTGATCGTATGGATTATTGTTCAATGATGTCACAGGAGCACGCTTTCGTGTTAGCAATTGAAAATTTAATGAAAATTTATGAAGCAAATTATTACACAAGTTTAGTACGTATTCTATTCGATGAGTTGACTAGAATCTTAAATCATACGCTAGCCATTGCTTGTCACGCGTTAGATGTTGGAAGTATGTCTTCTATTTTTTGAGCTTTTGAGGAAAGAGAAAAGATTATGGAGTTTTATGAACGTGTCAGCGGTGCGAGAATGCACGCTGCATTCCACAAACCACTAAACCTTTTTGCGCCAGAAATTGACCAGAATCTTCTACAAGATATTCTTTTTTTTGTTCAGAACTGTTATACTACATTAAATGAAATGCATAATGTTTTGACTTTTAATAAAATATGGAAACAGAGATTAGTAAATATTGGTGTAGTTACTTCAGAAGTGTGTGAAAATTATAACCTTACAGGTGTAATGTCTCGTAGTTGTGGTATTAAACGCGATTTACGGTTATCGAACAAAGATGTTTACTCTAATTATAATCTAATTTCCTTTAAGAGTTATTTTGGTGTAAATGGGGATTGTTTCGATAGATACCTTATTAGAATGCTTGAAATGGGTGAAAGTTTACATATTGTAAACTTCGTAACCAATAAGCTTTTGAATTCTGAGAAAAATGTCAATATTTTAAATACTAATATATTACAACAATTACATTTCAAAAAAAATATTAAAAATTCCTATACGTCTATGGAGGATTTAATAAATCATTTCATCCATTGACACTCTGGTTTGACTATTAAGAAAGATGTACAGATTTCTTACATTGAAGCTCCTAAGGGAGAGTTTGGTGTAACTCTTGTCGCTAACAATAGTACAAAACCACATAAGTGCAAAGTTAAGTCACCTAGTTACTATAATCTCCAAGCTTTGCCTATTTTGGCAAAAGGTCATTATTTGGCTGATATAGCGGCTCTAATAGGAACTATTGATATTGTTTTTGGAGAAGTAGATCGTTAATAAATGTTAAAAAAAAGATACAATTTACAAAAACAACTTTATATTAAACATAACTATAAGTGTCTTTTTAAAGAAAAGCTTTTAAATGCAAGCTTAGCTCGTAACCATAATATTGAACCCGCTGATCGGCTTAGTTTCTTTGCACGAGAAGATTTTACTAATAATCTTTACTTTAAATGATCAACATATCAAAAGTTAACGTGTCTCATTAGTTTGTCAGTGAAGGTCCCAAGCCGGGCTTATCACTACTCACGTTTTTTTCTGAACAAGCAGTTGAATAAACTTGTTATAAGCAATACTCTAAAGTAGAAAAAAATTTTCTACTTTAGAGTATTGCTTATAACAAGTTTATTCAACTGCTTGTTCAAAAAAAAAACTTAATAATGATAAA